>CALDQK010000220.1 GCA_937911525.1 uncultured bacterium | reverse complement strand
GGGTGAAGAGCGTCACGCCGCCCTTCTTGCCGCCGCCGCGGGCGACCTGCCGGTTGAGGGCCGAGTAGGCGCCGAGCAGCAGCTGCTGACCCGTCTGGCCGCGGCAGTAGAAGGTCCGGCTGACCTGCGCCCCGCCGAAGGAGCGGTTGGCCAGCAGGCCGCCATACTCGCGCGTGAAGGGCACGCCCTGCGCCACGCACTGGTCGATGATGTGCTCGCTGACCTGGGCCAGGCGGTAGACGTTGCTCTCGCGCGAGCGGAAGTCGCCGCCCTTGACCGTGTCGTAGAAGAGGCGATAGACGCTGTCGCCGTCGTTCTGGTAATTCTTGGCCGCGTTGATCCCGCCCTGGGCCGCCACGCTGTGCGCCCGCCGGGGGCTGTCGTGGTGGGTGAACGCGTAGACGTCGAAGCCTTGCTCGGCCATGGTCGCGGCGGCCGAGGCGCCGGCCAGGCCGGTGCCCACGATCAGGACGCGGAACTTGCGCTTGTTGTTGGGAGCGAGGAGCTTCTCGTCGAAGCGGAAGCGGTCCCACTTTTCGGCCAGGGGACCGGTTGGCTCACGGGCGTCGAGCTTCATGAGTTCCTCCTACTTGATCAGCTTGAACAGCACGGCCGAGGGGACCGCGCAGAATCCCAGGAAGAGCAGCACCGCCAGGGCCATGGAGAGCTTCTGCGCGCCCTCCTGGAGCTTGGGGTGGCTCGCCCCCAGGCTGCGCCACAGGCTGCCGAAGCCGTGCCAGATGTGCAGCAGCATGGCCGCCATCGCGACCACGTAGAGGCCCGCGATCGCGGGGTTGCTGAACTCGAGCACGACCATTCGGTAGACGTCGTGGTTATCGAAGGCGGTCTTGAAGGCCGCGCCGCTCGCGCCCCACAGGCCCAGCGTGTAGTGCGCCAGGTGGACGAGCACGAAGAGCAGGATCACGACCCCGGTGTAGATCATGTGGCGGGAGGTCCAGCTGGCCTCGACCGCCGAGTTGAAGTGGTAGCCGACCGGACGGGCCGCGGCGTTTCGCGCCGAGAGCTTGAAGGCCAGCACGAGGTGCGCGAGGAACATCGCGATCAGGCCGCCGCGCGCGACCCAGAGCAGCGGCCCGAGGTCCTTGAGCTTCTTCGCGTAGGCGTTGATGTGCTCGGGGTTTCCGGTCAGCGCGAGCGCGTTGCCAGAGACGTGGGTGACGAGGAACCCGACCATTCCGAGGCCGGTCAGGGCCATCAGGACCTTGATCCCGAGGGTCGAGCTGAACAGGGCTTTGAGCCCGCGGGCTGCGTTGGCGACCACGGCGTCGTCTCCTCCTAAGTGGTTTCGAGTGGACCAAAGTGCGGAGCGCATTGAAGGCTCGGGGTCCAAGCGAAAACCCACACTCGATTAAGCGCGAAGCGGGGGGGTATAATCCGCCTTCGCGGCGGCGCCGCAAGTCCCGCCTGTCCAGGGACTCGCTCAAAGCTACCGCTGCTGCCCCAACCCCAGCGTCAGCAAGAACTGCAAGCGCCGGCCAGAAGGGCGTCAGCAAGAACTGGTCAGCCCGCCAAGAACGCCCTCTCGCGACTCGTTCGCAGTTGGGTGCCCCTAGCCTCAGCCCTCCACTCCTCCTCAGGTGCGCGAATGCGACTGATCGAGATCATTGGCAACGACGGAGTCGTTCCCCGGCTCAAGGCTCAGACCCGGGACGAAGCCCTGATGGAGCTCGTCAACCGGCTGATCGAGAACGGCCGGGTCAACGAGGAGGACCGCGAGGACCTGTTGATGGCGCTGCTCAAGCGCGAGTCCCTCGGGGCGACCAGCATTGGTCACAACGTCGCGATCCCGCACGTCAAGACGCCGCTCGCCAACGAGTTCGTGGGCGTGCTCGGTCGCAGCCGGGACGGGATCGACTTCGCGGAGGGCGAGGACAAGGTCCACCTGATCATCCTCTTCTTCTCCCCCGAGCGCGCGGTCAGCGGCCACCTCCGCCTGCTGGCGCACATCGGCGGGATCCTCAACCACGACGGCTACGTGCGCCTGCTGCTCGAGGCCGAAGGGCGCAACGAGCTCGTCGACCTCGTGCGCGACGCCGAGCGGATGATCTTCGGCGAGGACCCCGGCCCGAGCGGCCCGCCGCCGGACGACCAGGGAGACCCCGTCCTGGCCTAGAGCCTGCCGTGCCCGAGAACCAATGACGAGGAGCTGTCGCTGAGCGCGACAGCTCCTGCGCGTTTCAGGGATGAACGGGGAAAACTCGAAAACGAGAAGACGCGCTAGCTCCTCAGACGGAGCTGTCTCCTGCGAGTTCTCTAGTTTTCACCGTTCATTGTCTCGATAGAGAGGGAGCTGTCGCTTGCGACAGCTCCTACGCGTTTCGCCTCGCTACCCCGTGCGGAGGAGATACACGATCGCGACCAGGCCCAGCAGGATCGCCACGACCGCCGCGCCGATCCCGACCAGCAGGAGCGGGCTGGCGGCGTCCGGGTCGTCGTAGTCTTCGTCGCCCTCGTCCTCGTCGCGGCCCTTGGCGATCGCGACGGGGGTCGGGAGCTGCGCCTCGACGGGCTCGCCGCGCAGGTAGCGGTCGATGTCGGCGGACATGTCCGCGGCGGTGTCGAAGCGCTCCTCGCGGTCCTTGGCGAGGGCGCACAGGCAGATCTTCTCGAGATCCGGCTCGATCTTGGGGTTGATCTGACCGGGCGGCGTGGGGTCCTCGTCGAGGACCTTCTTGTAGACCTCGTAGGGGTTGCGCCCCATGAAGGGCAGCCGGTTGGTCAGGATCATGTAGAGCATCACGCCCAGGCCGTAGACGTCGCAGCGCGCGTCCACCTCGTTGGCCTTGCCCTGCACCTGCTCGGGGCTGAGGAAGAGCGGCGTGCCGACCATGGCCCCCTCGGCGGTCAGCTTGAAGGAGCTGTCGAGGTTCTTGGCCAGGCCGAAGTCGGTCAGGATCGGGAACTTGTCCGGCTCGCGCACGATGATGTTGGCGGGCTTGAGGTCGCGGTGAATGACCTGGTGCTCGTGCGCGTAGTGCACCGCCTGGCAGACCTGGCTGAGGATCTTCAGCATCGGCTTGAGCTTGAGCGTGCGGTGCTTGATGTGGTGCTGGAGATCCTCACCGTCGATCAAGTCCATCGTGAAGTAGGGGATGTTCTCGTAGATCCCGATGTCGTGGATCTTCACGATCCCTGGGTGGTCCAGGCGCATCGCGCTCTGGGCCTCCTGAATGAAGCGGCGCAGCTGCTTCTCGCTCGCCTTCTCGACGTTGATCAGCGCCTTGAGCGCGTAGATCTTGCCGGTCTCGCTCGCGAGCGCGCGGTAGATCACGCCCATCCCGCCGGCGGCGATCTCGCCCTTGATCCGGTAGGGGCCGAAGTCGAACTCGGTCGCGTCCTCGGGGATCCCCAGCAGACGGCGGATCCCCGTGTCCTTGCGCTCGCGCGCGACCTGGTTGGGGGTCGCGACCTGCGGCGGAGCGGCCTGGCTGTCCGACATCTGATTGGCGAGGGCGTCGTAGCTGGCGGGCTCGAGCACGCTGCTGGCGTCGTCCCAGGTGCGGGCTGCCTCGTGGACCTCCTCGGTGGTCGCCTGAGGCACCTGGTTCCACTGCACGGGCTGAGCGGCTGGCACCGGAGCCATGTCGAGGCCCGCCGGGATCCCGCCGTGGGCCTGGGCGTGGGCCAGCGCCTCCTTGACGTTCTGGTAGCGACCGCTAGCGGTGATGTCGGGGACTGGCGCCGCGAGCGCGGCGTTCTGTGCCTGCTGGCGGGCGGTCACCTCGCGGATCTTCTGAGCCACCTGCCGGTAGACGTCGGCGGTGATCACCTTCCGCCCGATCAGGACCTGCGCGAGCGTGTAGTAGCCCCGCCCCTCGCTCTGAAAGCGTCGCTGGTCAGCGACGCAAGCCATGAGCTGCTCCTTCGTGACGAGGTTGAAGCTCATGCACGCCCGGCCGAAGAGGACGTCGGCGGGCGTAGGGACCGTTGGTTGGGCCGGAGGGGCCCCGTTCACGCAAGGCTCCGATCGATGGGCACTTATCGCCCGGGAGGAATGTAGCGCTCCCACCATGGGGGTTCAAGGACGCCAGGCGCGCCCGACCTCGGTTAGCTTCCGCCCCGTGAACGAAACCGCCCCCACCCCTCCGCGCCCTCCCGCCCTCTTCACCCTCAACGGGGTGGGCACCACGCTCTACGGAGCTCGCGACCACCGCCCGGACGCCAGCTACGTGCGCACCTACTTCCTGGTGGTGCTCTTCATCCCCGTCCTCGCGCTGAAGGCCTACCGCGTGGTCGACGCCCCCGGCGGCGGCTGGTTCTTCGTCGGGCGCGAGCGCCTGAGCGGGATCTGCAAGGGCTTCAACGCGCTGGTGCTGGGCGCGATCCTGCTCTTCGCGGCGGGGGTCGCCTTCGCGCCCAGCCCGGGCGAGCAGAAGCTCTCGCGCGGACGCGCCCACCTCGCCGCTCAGCGCTGGGCCGCGGGGGTCCGCGAGCTGGGCGGCCTGCTCCGCTCGCGCGAGCAGGGTGAGGCCGCGCGCGCTGCGCTGAGCGCGGCGATCTCGGGCCCGCTGCGTCAAGCGCCGAGCGGCGCGGCGGCCGAGGCCTTGACCCTCCTGGCCAGCGTCCCCGCGGCGCACGACCTCTTCGACACGGCTCAGGACGAGGCCTGGGTCCAGCTGGTCCTCGAGCGCTGCGCCAAGGAGGAGGGCGCCCTCGCGCTGCTCGACGCGCTCGAGCCCCTGGCCAAGGAGGAGGTGGCCGAGGCCCGCGAGCCGGCGCTCCAGGCGGCGCTGAAGCGCGACCCCCAGGACCTCGCCACCGCCGGACGCTTGGCCCTGCTCTACGAGGAGCGCGAGCAGCCCGAGCGCTGCCTGGAGCTCCTCGCCCCGCTCGAGGAGGGGCTGAAGCAGGAGGCCGGCGAGGGCGCGCGGATCCTGGGGAACCTGCTCGTGGCCCAAGCCCCCGAGCGCGGGATCGCCCTCTGGGCTCCCTACGTGAAGCGGCACCTGCCCGCCGCGCAGAAGGCGGAGCAGGAGTTCGACCAGGCCGTCAAGCGGGCCAGCGACTCGACCCTGCAGCGCCTCGACTCGGGCAAGGGTCCCCCTGCCTTCTACAAGGCCTACAAGGCGGCCCAGAGCGAGCCCGAGAAGCAGCAGCTCGTGCGCGACCACGTCAACGAGGCGATCCGCAAGGACCCAGGCGTCAAGGCGGCCGGAGAGCGGCTGAGCGAGGCGAACCGCGTCGTGCCGGTCGCGCTCGAGCTGGGGATCCTGCGCCTCGAGCGGGCCCAGGGCCTGGGGGGCGAGGAGCGCCAGCGCGCCCTGACCGAGATCGAGCAGCTCTTCCTCTCGATCCAGGCCACGGCTGGCCGGACCACCGCCTTCAAGCTGAACCTGGCCAAGGTGCGCTACTGGCTGGGCAAGCCGGCCGAGGGGCGCGCCTTGCTGGACGGCGTGCTCGAGGAGGGCCAGCGCGCGCCGCAGCTCTTGCTGGAGGTCGCTCACATCCTGCGCCTGGTCGGTGACCTCAGCGCCGCGCGTCAGCTGGCCGAGGAGTGCTACGAGGCGACCAAGGAGGCGGAGGGCGAGGAGCAACAGCTGCGCTACGGAGCGGCCTCGCTCTGCTCGATCCTGTCGAGCAACCTCGACGACAAGCTGACCTGGCTGGAGCGCAACGACCCGCAGGACACCGCGGCCCAGGCCGCGCTCGCCATGGGCAAGGGGCAGCAGGCGGCCCATCAGAGCAAGCGCGAGGAGGCCGCGCGCTGGCTGAAGAAGGCCGTGGCGCACTACGCGGAGCTGCCCGAGAGCGCCGCGGTCCTGAACAACTCGGCGATCGCGCTCTACGGGCTGTGGGAGGTCACCGGCGAGCAGGAGCACCTCGACCGCTACGTCGAGCGGATCCTGGAGGCCGAGAAGCGTCAGCCCCGGGACACGGTCCTGCTCGACAACGCCGCCGGCGCGCTCACGACCCAGGCCGCGCTCCGCCAGCTGAAGGGCCAGCTCGACGTGGCCGGCGCCCGCGCCAGCCCGGGCGGGGGCCTGCTGCGCTACCTGGCCCGGGACGGCGAGCAGCTGGCCGTGCTCCAGCAGGCCTACCTGAAGGACCCCTCGCTGATCGAGGCCCGCAAGCGGCTCGAGCGGCTGCTCCTGCTCGCGCCCCGCAGCGCTGGCCCGGCCGCCGAGCTGGCGGGGATCGTGAACCTCGAGCGCGAGCCCGAGCCGACCCAAGCCCTGATCGACCACCTGGACCGGGTCGAGCTCGACCGGGGCACCTACCGCGAGCAGATGCTGAGCGCCTACCGCGGGGAGCCCTCCCTGACGGCCGCCGAGCACAAGGACGAGCTGGCCGACCGAGACCGGATCCTGGCGCGCCTCGCCGACGCCACGCCCGCCACCCGCGCCCTGGCCCTCGACCAGCGCGTGCGCTCGGCGCTGGAGGGCGCCGCCTACGGCTACCCCTGCGACCTGCCCCAGGCGATCGAGCAGGCCGAGCAGGCCTACTCGCTGGCGCCGAGCCTGATGACGGCCTCCCTGCGCAACCGGGCCTGGGCCCTGCGCGCCGTGCGCCGCGTGGGCAAGGAGCAGGCCGCCCTCGAGCAGGCCTACCAGAAGACCCGCCGCGCGCTGACCCCGGGCTACGTCCTGGCCGGGGCCCTGCGGGGCGAGGGCGAGCTCGCCCAGAGCCTCGCCCAGGACAGCGACGTGCAGCAGATCGCGCGCACCCTGGCCGACCTGGCCGAGCGCTTCCCCCGCCACGCCCGCAGCTGGTGGCTGCCCTACCTGCGCCTGGTCGGGAAGGCCGAGCCGGTCGCCAAGCGACTGCGCGAGGACCCGCTCGCGCTGGGCGAGCGCGAGCTGGAGCTGCGGATCAACCCGCTCGGCGCGGAGACGCTGCAAGAGGCGATCTGGTTCTTCGAGCTGCGCGAGGACGCCGCTCGGGCCCAGCAGCTGCGGGAGCAGGCCCAGGCGGACCAGGTCCCGCTCCTGGACTGAGACACACGCGAGCGGCCCGCGAGCAGCGCTCGCGGGCCGTCGCTTGTGGGTGGAGTCCAGTCCTAGGCGGCGAGGGCCTTGGGGCGGGTGACCATGCGGCTGAAGTGGCCCGAGGCGATGCAGAAGTCGAGGGCCTCGGCGTTGGTCTGGGCCTCGTAGATCCGCTTGCCGTCGGACCAGTGGTGGCGCACCAGCCAGGCCGTCTTGCGCCGGTCGAGGTAGTAGCGGTGCACGATCTCACCGGCGGGCGGGGGGTCCTGGAAGGCGACCTCCATCCAGGCGATCCGCTGGGGCGTGGTCATCTCGGCGCGCAGGATCTCGAGCACGTCGGCGTAGCTGTAGTGGCGCCAGTTGCCGCGCACGTAGGCCTTGGCGCTCTGGGGCGGCTCGATCGAGTTCTCGCCGCTCGTCAGGTCGCCGTAGCGCGGGTCGAAGGCCTGGAAGCCGTGGCTGGCGAGGGCGTGAATGCTCGGGAGCGAGGGCAGCCCGTAGACCTCGTTCAGCGTCGCCCACAGCTCGGCGTCGGTCTCGAGCGAGGGCAGGCGCTCGCCGCTGTCCCCGCTCAGCTTGAACATGCCGTAGGGCGCGTAGTTCTCGCTGCCGAGGTCCTTCTCGTCGAGGCGGGCGAGGAACTCGACCTCGTGGCTGAGCGAGACGCCGCCGCGCTGGAAGAAGCGGAAGTCGTCGATCGGCCCCTGCGGGAAGAGCTTGAGCGAGTTCCAGCCCATGGTCAGGTAGAGCTCGCAGGGCATGCTCCGCGGCGGGAGCGGAGGCGCTGCTTGCCGCTTACGTGGTTGCTTGAACACCTGGGCCACGAAGCCCTGCGCCTTCTCTACGAAGGCCTCCTGGAGGTCCGTCCAGAAGCCCCGCCTCTTCCCGCTCATGTGATCTCCTCCGCGCGCGATGGTTCTATGGGCGCACGTCTGGACACCTATCGGCGCAGGGGAGGACGTATCTCCAGCCCGTCTCCAGCCCGAGGACCTTGACGAGAAGAGGCGGGACGAGGAACCCAGGGCGAGGCAGGAAGGGAGGCTGGGGCTGGGAGGCTGGGGCTGGGAGGCTGAGGCTGGGAGCAGCCCAGAGACTAGCAGCCCAAAGACTAGGCCTTCGCTTCGTCCTTCTCGGCGTCCTTCTTGGCGGCGTCCCCGGACTCGTCGGCGTCGACGATGTCGTTCATGCCCCGCTTGAACTCGTTCACGCTCTGGCCCAGGGAACGCATCACCTTGGGCAGGCGGGAGCCGAAGATCAGCAACGCGACCACCAGAACGACGATCCATTCGGGGCCGCTGGGCAGTCCAAAAGCGAGGGTCATAGGGTCGCCTCCAGGCCCCTGCATACTACTCGCCCCAGCCGCACGGTTGAAGGGCAGGATCTTGATTCCGACCTGCTATAACCCGGCGACCAACCACGAGGCCCTCATGAAGACCGCATCCCCCTCCTTCGCCCTCGTCCCGGCCCTGATCGGGCTCGCCCTGCTCGCGGCTCCGGCGGCGGCCCAGGACGCCCCGCAGCAGCGGGTCCGGATCGGGACCTGGAACATCGAGAACTTCGGGGGTCGGCGCGAGAAGCGCGAGGACGCCGACTACGAGCGGATCGGCGACTTCATCAAGAACGACCTCGGGGTCGACGTGCTGGCCCTCCAGGAGGTCAACGGCGTTCAGCCCCTCCAGCGGCTGACGAAGGCCATGGGCTCCAACTGGAGCTTCCTGATCGGCAGCAGCGGCAAGATCGGCCGGACCAAGACCTCGCGCCAGATCGCGGTCGCCTTCCTCTACGACACCAACAAGGTCGAGCTGCTCCACGCCCACGAGCTGAACGAGCTGCCCCGCAAGAGCAGCGAGGGCCACTGGATCTTCCACCGCGTCCCCCTCGTGGCGACCTTCCGCCACAAGAGCGGCGGGATCGACTTCCGCGCGGTGTCGGTCCACTTCAAGGCCGGCCGGCTGAACCTCAAGCGGAGCGCCAAGGACTCGGCCAAGCGCCAGGCCGAGGTCACCTTCCTGACCAAGCGCCTCCAGGACCTGCTCGCGAGCGAGGGCGAGGACCAGGACCTGATCGTCCTCGGTGACTACAACTCGGACCCGAGCTACCCGGCCTGGAAGAAGATGGCCGAGCACTTCCAGCTGGTCGAGCCCGTCGAGAAGCACCAGACGATCGTCTACTTCGAGGAGCAGATCGACCACGCCGCCCTGAGCAAGGGCAAGGGCCTGGCCGAGGAGCTGATCCCCAACTCGGTGCGGATCCGCAGCGAGCTGTTCAAGAAGCTCGGCAAGGACGAGTGGAAGGCCAAGTACTCGGACCACATTCCCCTGGTGCTCGAGCTCGACGCCAGCCGCGACCGGGATCCCGAGGCGCGCTTCAGCGCCCCCAGCAAGCACCTCGTCAAGCCCGGCCAGGAGACGCCTGAGCCCGCTCAGGAGGAGCCGAAGAAGCCCAAGAAGCAGGTCCCCGGCACCCGGACCTGGTTCTAGGCCCCCGCCCGCGGCCAGGCCCCGCTGGGCCCTAGCGGGCTAGCTGCTTGCGAGCCCGCTCCAGCGCGCCGCGCAGGGCCTGGAGGTCTGCGTCCTGCTTCAGCGCGGGCTCGAGGAGCCGCAGCAGGCGGCGGGCCCGCGCCAGCCGCTGAGACCGCTCGATCGCCGTCTCGCGAGGCGCCTCCCGGCCCCCGGGGGCGCCCGAGCGCAGGCGCTCGGCGCGCTCGGGCTGGACCGGACCCGCGAGCTCGAGGGCCACGATCGCGAGCAGGTCGCGGCGGACCTCCGGGTCACTCAGATCGGCGGCGACGCCGCGGTCCTTGGCCTGGGCGCCCTTGGAATCCTCGTCGCGCAGGCGAGACCTGGCGCGCCGGGCCTGCGGAGCAGGCGCGCCGTCGGCCAGCTCCTCCTGGGCCTCGCGGAGCTCCTCCTCCTCCCGAGGAGGCTCGACCCGCTTCGCCCTGCGTCCGCGGGACTTCTTGGCGCTGCTGTCGTTGGCGCGTCCGCGACGGACGAAGTCCTGGGGGCGGGGGCGCAGCACCAGCCGGCCCCGCTCGAGCACGTAGACCCGCTCGCCGGTGTCGCCGGCCACGACCCAGGTCGGGGGCGCGGCGTCCTCCGCCGGGTCGGCCTCGGCGTAGCCGGGCGCGGTCGCGGGCTGCGGCTCAGCCGCGGGCCGGGGCGCGGCCTTCGCGGGGCCCGGCGCGCCGCCGCCCTCGCCGCCCTGCGCGAGCTTCCCGCCCTGCTCGAGCTTGGTTTCGGGCCGGGCGTCCGCCTCCGGCTCGGCGGCGTCGTCCATGTCCTGCGGCTGCTGGGCCGGGGCCCCACCCGCGACGCCCCGCTGGGCACGCTCGGGCCGCCGAGGCGGCTGAGGTGCCGGCTGGTCGGCGGCCGGCCCGGCCTCGCCCGCGCTGGCGTCGGGCTTCGCCTCAGCCTTCAGCCCCTCGGCGCTGCTGAACCCGTCGGCCCGCTTCTCGTCCTCTTGCCGGGCTCGCTCCCGGCGAGCCAGCTCCAGGCGAGCCAGCGTCTCGGCCTCGGCGGCCGAGCTGGCTCGCTCCAGCTGCTCGCTCAGCTTCCGCGCGGCGTCCTCCTGCCCCGTCAACTCGGGAGAGCTCGGCTCGGGCGAGTTCGGCTCGGGCAGCTTGCCGGTCTTGGCCAGGGCCTCGGGCGCCTCCTCGGCGTCCAGCGTGTTCTGGGCCGGCGCGGGGTCGGCCCCTCGCTGCGGGCCGGCGGCGGGCTCCTCGCTCTCGACCCGGCGGCTGTCGGCCACGCTGGAGGGATCGGGGTTCCCCGAGTCCAGGGCCAGGGTGCCGACGATCAGCAAGCAGGCCGCGGCGACCAGCCAGCGCGTGAACACGATCAGCTGGCCGCGAGCCTGCAGCGGACCTGCCTGCTCGACGGAGTCCGAGCTGGACGCCGGCGGGGACGCGGCCTCGGCGTCTGCGTTCATGGCCGCGAGCACCGCGGCGTAGGCGGCCTCGCTGGCGGCGGCCGGCGGCTCCGGCGTAGGCAGCGCGCTCAAGGCGGTGGCGGCTTCCTGGTAGGCCTCGAGCATGGCCTGGGCCTCGGCGTCCTCCTCGAGGAGGGCCTCGACCTCGGCCCGCTCCTCGTCGTCGAGGGCGTCCTCGAGGTAGCCGATCAAGAGCTCCGCGCGGCGATCGTCGCTCATGAGATCGTCCCCGCCAGCGCCTCGCGCAGGCGCTCCATGCCGCGCGCCAGGCGCCAGCGCACCGCGTCTCGTGAGAGGCCGGTCACGTCACAGACCTCCCGGAAGGTCAAGCCTTCCACCTGGCGCAGGAGCAAGATCTCGCGCTCGTCCTCGGGCAGCTCGGCCAGGGCCTCCTGCAGGCGCTCGGCCTCCTCGCGCTTGCGCGCCGCCGCTTCGGGCGAGGGCGCGTCGCCGCTTGGGTCGGGGGCGCTGTCCAGGGGCACGTCGCCCCGGCGTACGCGCTTCTTCAGCTCGTTGATCGCCTCGTTGCGAGCCACGGTGAAGATCAGGGACTTGAAGCGCGCTCTGCCCGTTCCCGGCGGCGGCTTCTTGTAGATGTTCAGGAAGGCCCGCTGAGCGATGTCCTCGGCCAGGTGCCCGTCCTTGGTGAAGCGGAGCACGAAGCCGTAGACCCGACGGTGGTAGCGCTCGAAGAGCACGGCGAAGGCGGGGGCCGAGCCCTCCTTCCAGAGCCGCTCGAGCTCTTCGTCGCTGCGTTGGTCCTCGCCCACCTCGAGCTCCCAGCTCAAACAGGGCGCCCAGTCTAGCCGCCCTCGCGCGGTAGGACGCGGCGAGGAGGGGGTTGGGTTCCGAGCGGGTTGGGCGGCTGTGGGTCACGGCTCCTCCGGCTGTAGGTTCCACAACCCAGGCCTCGTCCCTGGGGGTGCCCCCTCAAGTCCCGCGCCAGCAGCCGCTTAAGCGATCCCGAGCACGTCCTGGATGTCCAACACCCCCACCGAGCGCCCCTCGCCGTCCACCACGGGCAGCTCGTCGAACTTGCGCTCGCGCATGATCCGGATCGCCTCGCTCACCAGGCGGCCCGTCTGGATCGTGGTCGGATCGCGGGTCATCAGGTCGGCGATCTTGAGCTCGTCGATGCTCGCGCCCTTGACCAGGCGCCGGCGCAGGTCGCCGTCGGTGAAGATCCCCACCAGGCGGCCCTCGTCGTCGGTGACCGAGATCGCGCCGGCCCGGACCCGCGTGATCCGCAGCAGCGCCTCCCGCAGGGGTTGGCGCTCCTCGATCACCGCGTAGTCGTCGCCCTGGCGCATCAGCTCCTCGACCTCGAGCAGGCCCCGCCCCAGGCTGCCCGCGGGGTGGAAGCGGGCGTAGTCCTCACGCTGGAAGTCACGCGCCTTGAGCACCGTCAGCGCGAGCGCGTCGCCCAGGGCGAGCATGGCCGTAGTGGTCGTGGTCGGCGCCAGCCCCAGGGGGCAGGCCTCGTCCAGGTTGCCGATGTCCAGCAGCACGTCGGCGTGCTGGGCCAGGGGCGAGCTCTGGTCGCCCGTCATGGCGATCACCGACACGCCCAGCTTCTTGAGCGGCGCCAGCAGCTCGACGCTCTCGCGCGTCCGGCCGCTGTTGCTGATCACGAGCGCCACGTCCCCCGCGACGGCCCGGCCGAGGTCGCCGTGCAGGGCCTCGCCGGCGTGCAGGGCCAGGCTGGGGGTGCCCGTCGAGGCCAGCGTGGCCGAGATCTTCTGGCCGATCAGGAAGGCCTTGCCCATTCCCGTGACCAGGGTCCGCCCGCTGCACGCCAGGATCAGGCGAGCGGCGGCGCCGAAGTGCTCGGCGTCGATCCGCCCGACCAGGCCCCGGACCGCGGCGGCCTCGTGCTCGAGCACCTCGACGGCGTAGCTGAGGTCGATCTCGCTCACCTGCGGCTACTCGCCCTTCTGCTTGGCGCGAGTCCGGCTGTAGAAGGGCAGCGCGGCCCGCTGCAAGGGGTAGCTCCGCGTCGAGATCTTGACCTCGAAGCTCTGCGACTCGTCCTCCGCCAGGGCGCGGGGCACGTAGGCCAGGCAGATCACGTCGCCCAGGGTCGGGCTCTTGGTGCCCGAGGTCACGACCCCGACCGCCTCGCCCCCGGCCAGGATCTCGGCCCCCTGCCGGGGGATCCGCGCGCCCTCGACCTTGAAGCCGACCAGCTTGCGCGGCACCCCCGCGTCGCGCTGCTCGCGCAGGGCGGCCCGCCCGAAGAACTCGGCGCCCTCCAGCTTGACCGCGAAGTCGACGCCCGCC
>CALDQK010000219.1 GCA_937911525.1 uncultured bacterium | reverse complement strand
GCTGCACCGCGACCAGCCGCCTGCTGGTCCACGAGTCGATCGCGGGCCAGATCACCGAGCGCCTCGTCGAGGGCGCCAAGGCGCTCAAGATCGGGCCCGGGCTCGACGAGAGCTCCGAGATGGGCCCCGTCGTCGACGGGGTGCAGCACAAGAGCGTGCTCGAGTACCTCGAGCTCGGCCAGAGCGAGGCCAAGTGCCTGACCGGCGGCGGCAAGCCCGCGGGCCTCGACCAGGGCTACTTCGTCCAGCCGACCGTGTTCGCCGACGTCTCGCCCGACGCGCGGATCTTCCAGGAGGAGATCTTCGGGCCGGCGATCTCGATCGCGACGATCAAGGACCTCGACGAGGGCCTGCGCTTCGCCAACTCGGTCCGCTACGGCCTGACCAGCTCGATCTACACCCAGGACGTCTACGACGCTCTTCGCTTCGTGGAGGAGGTCGAGACCGGCATGGTCCACGTCAACGAGCCGACCGTCGGCGGCGAGGCGCAGCTCCCCTTCGGCGGGATCAAGGACACCGGGATCGGCGCCAAGGAGATGAGCACGGACGGGATCGACTTCTTCTGCGAGGAGAAGACCGTGTTCGTGAACTTCGACAAGTCGACCGCGCGGAACTTCAACCGCTAGCGAGCGTCCGCTCAGTCCGGGACGCTGCGCAGCTGGAGAGAGATCTCCTCGCCGCGCTCGACCCCGTACTGGGCCGCGATCGCCTGCCTGGCGCCGAACACGATCGGGCCCTTGAGGCGCGCCTTCCGGCGCAGGTCGGGCGGAAGGGCCAACAGGGCGATCTGGACCACGTCGGCGGCGCTCCAGCGGGGGTCGCCGGCCCGCTCCAGCAGGAGCTGCGCGAACAGCTCCTGCGCCAGCTGGCGACGTCCCTGGCCCCACACCGTCTGGGCGGCCCGCCGGAGGAAGTCGGGCTGCTCAGGGTCCTCGCCGCGCAGGAGCATGCGCGGCGGCAGGGCCTGGAGCGCGCGCCGCACGGCGGCGGCGTGGTTGGCCCCGCCCTTGCCTGCCACGATCAGCTGCTCGCAAAAGAGCTGACGCAGGAGCATGCCCCGCGCGGCCCCGGCCGGCCGGATCCGCTCGATCACTCGCCTGACCTCGTCGAGCCGCGCCTGGGCGGCCTCGCAGCGGTCGAGCAGGTTCAGGCAGCGCGCGGCGCCCAGCTTCGCCTCGCAGTAGTCCTCCCGCTCGTCGGCGCTCTCGATCGCAGCAAACTTCTGGAACTGCTCCAGGGCCTCGGCGAAGCGCCCCTTGCGCAGCAGCACGTGGGCGGAGAAGCGGTGCGCGCGATCGACGCCGGGCGCCTGGTTGCCCCACCCTCGGTTGACCCGGGCTCGCATCAGCTCGAAGTGCTGCTCGCAGAAAGCGAGGCAGCGGTCGTCGAGGCCGAGGTAGTAGCTGACCCACTGGAGCTCGGTCAGCACCCGGAAGAGCCAGCCCTCGAGGCGCTTCAGCTCGGCCTCCTCCTTCGCCGCCGCCAGCACCTCACGCAGCCCCCTCGCCGCGCGCTCCAGTTCGGCCAGGTTCGCCTGCAGGAGCTCTCGCCAGGGGTCGGACCCCTCGCCCAGTTGCTTGGCGAGCGCGCGCCGGACCGCGACGCGCTCGAGGTGAGCTTCCCAGCCTCGCTCCGCAGCCGCGCAGGCCACGTCCAGCTGCTTCAGCGCGCGCCGGAAGGCCTCCTGCATGAAGTCGACCTGCCGCTCGAAGGTCTGCTTGGCCCCCCCTGACTCCAGCCTGGGATCTGAGCGGAGCGCGCCCCACCGCTTGCCGGCCAGGCGACCCAGGGAGAACAGGACCGAACCGCGTCGGCGGGCGACGCTGGGGTCGTCGGGGAGCAGCTCTGCCTTCTCGTCCAGCGCGGCCAGCGCTCGCTGGTAGAGCTTGGCCTTCTCCCTGAAGCGGGCCTGGTCCGCCGTGTATTCCCACACCGCGCCGCTGAGGACCCGCGCCCGCGCAGCCAAGCGGATCGTCTCCTCCTGGACCTGGGCGCGGCGCGCCTCGACCTGCTGACCTGCGACCTCGAGCTCACCCAGCTGGCGGTGGCGCGCGACGAGCACCGCGAGGACCTGCTCCATGTCGTAGAGCACTTCGCTGCGGAGCGACTGGCTCCCCTCGACCAGAGTGACCCTCGTCTCGTCGGCGAGCTTGCCGTGAACGTGCTCGAGCTTGCGCTCGATCTCTTCGCGGAGCTCGGCGAAGGCCTGCTCTCGCTCGCCGATCCGCTTGCGGGTCGCCGCGTTCTCGTCGCCGAGGGCGTCGAGCTGCTCGAGCTGGGTCGCGATCTCCTGGGCGAGGGCCTCGCTCTTGCGCCCCTCGGCAACCTCGTCGACGAGCTGCTCGACCTGGCGGCGGTCCTCGGCGCGCTGGCTCGAGCTCTGCCAGGCCAGGAGGCCTGCGCCGGCCAGGCCCAACGCGCACAGCCCCCCGGCCGCGCCCAGGGCGACTCGCTGGCGCTTCAGCCCACGCGCCAGCCGCTCGCCCGCCGTCTGGAGGCGCGCGCTGACCTCCTCGCCCGCCAGGTAGCGCTCCAGCTCCGCCGCGAGCTCGGCGCCGCTGGCGTAGCGCTGCTCGGGCTCCTTGGCCAGGCAGCGGAGCACGACCGCGTCGAGGTCGGTGTCGACCTCGGGGCGGCGGCTCGAGGGCGGGGGCGGGTCGTCCTGGAGCACGGCGCGGATCGCCTGCACGTGCTGGAGCTCGCCGAAGGGAGGCGAGTGGGTCAGGGCGGCGTAGAGGGTGGCGCCCAGCGCGTAGAGGTCGCTGGCGGGGCCCAGGCGGTCCAGCTCACCGCTGGCCTGCTCAGGAGGCATGTAGGCGACCGTCCCGACCAGGTCTCCGGTCTGGGTCAGCCGCTGCTGGGCGTAGGCGCGCCGCGCCACGCCGAAGTCGGTGATCACCGGTCGCCCGTCCGGCGCGGCCAGGAGCACGTTGGCGGGCTTGAGGTCGCGATGGAGCACGCCCTGGTCGTGGACGTGCTGCAGCGCCTCGGCGAGCGCGCGGCACAGCTCGACCGCCTCGCGGACCGGGAGCGGCCCCTCGCGTCCGAGGCGGTCGGCGAGGCTCTCGCCCTCGACCAGCTGCATGGCGTACCACGGCTGCCCGCGCTCGCTCCCGCAGTCGTAGATCCCGACCACGTTGGGGTGGTTGAAGCGGGCCGTGATCTCGGCCTCGGCGGCGAAGCGCTCGAGCACGTGGGGGGAGCTCGCCTCGCGCGAGAGGAGCTTGAGCGCGACGCGCCGGCCGCCGGGGTCCCGCGCGACGTAGACCACCCCCATGCCGCCCCGCGCCAGCTCCCGCTCGATCAGGTAGGAGCCGATCTGCTGGCCGGCTCCTCGCGGCAGCGCCGCTGGAGCGGCCTGAGCTCCGACGCCGGCCAGGGTCTGCTGGGCGACGGCTCCGGCCAGGGTCTGCGCTTCGACGCTGCCTTGGGCGTTCACGCGCTCGTAGGTGGCTCGCAGCTCGCCGAGCGCCTCGGCGGGGAGGAAGGAGCGCAGGACCGGCAAGAGCGGCCCCCCGCCTGCCTGGGCCTGCGCGGCCTGGAGGGAGTTGGGATCGAGCCAGCCCCGGCTCAGGGCGAGCTCGACGACGGCGCGGTCCGCGGGGCTCACGCGCTCAGTGTGGCTCCGTCAGACCAATAATGCTCGCGGACGAGGTCCTTCCGCCCGCTATTTGTGCCTGACCCAGCGCCAGAGCGGCCCCCGGCGCAGGGTCGCGAAGCGGCCCTCGAGCAGGGCTCGGGCAGTCACCGAGAGGCCGGCGGCCCGCGCGCGGCGCAGGGCCTGGACCACGCGCTGCGGATCCTCCAGACCCTCGGCCGCCTGGGCCCAGAGGTAGTGGACCTCGCCGGCTGCGGGGAGGACCCAAGCGACGTGGGCCAGGTGGCGTTCGGCCTGGTCGTAGCGCGCGTGGTGGAGCGCCAGGGCGCCGAGGAGCACGTGCGCCAGGAGGGCGTCCGCTCGCTCGTGGGTGAGCGCCTCCAGGCGGGAGGCGGCTACGGGGCCCCGGTTGTTCCGGGAGCAGGCCGCGTGCGCCCAGGGCAGCAGCCGCTCGAGGCGCGGGTCGCGCCCTTGGGCTCGCGCGCGCTCCTGCAGATCCGTGAGCGCGACCTGGCTGGCCGCGCTCAGGTAGGGCAGCACCTCTCCCGCGCGGCGCGGCTCGAGGAGGGCCGCGCGCAAGCTGGCCGCCAGGGCGCCGGCCGGATCCCCCGCCGCCGCCATGGCCCGCGCCAGGCGCGCCCAGGAGGCGGCGTCCCGCGGCAGCAGGCTCGCCGCCCGCTGGGCCCGCTCGAGGGCCAGGAGGGGATCCGACACCTCGTCGGCGAGGAGCTCGGCGACTTGCCCCCTGCGCTCGCCCAGGCTCTGTTCGAGCTGGGAGCCCGCCTGGCTCACCTCGGTCATCCGCCGGGTCAGGGGCGCCAGCAGCTCGCGCTCCCACTTGGCCTTCGCCTCGTCGTAGCGCTTCCGCGCAGCGGGGTCGCTCGGGGGGGCCGCGTCCAGCCTCAGGCTAGGCGGATCGATCTGGATCGTTCCGCCCTCGCCGCGCGAGCCGGTCTCCGAGGGGCTGGGCGAGGGGCTGGGCTGGGGCGCCTCGTCCTTCCAGTAGAAGCGCTCGGCCGCGACCCGCTCGGCGCCGATGCGCCGCAAGGTCCGCAGCTCGCCTGCGAACACCGCGGCCTCGTCGGGCCAGCGCTCGCGCACCTGGCCGAAGAGCTGCTGCGCGCGCGCCAGCCGCTGCTCGGGCGGCGCATCGAGCGTCTCGAGCTCGGCGGCGAGGAGCGCGAGCTCGAGCCCCTCCTCGCCGCTCGCCTCGCGGGCGAGGTTCAAGGCGCCCCAGTCGCGCGTGGCGCGGGCCGCGAGGGCCAGCGCGAGGGGCGAGTTCGGGTCATGGCGGAGCGCGCGCACGCTCAGCTCTCGCTGCACCTCGTCGTCGAGGCTCAGGCGCGCGAGGCCGACCAGCGCGGGGGCGTGGGGTGGGCAGAGCCACAGGGCGCGGCGATAGAGGCGGCGGGCCGCAGCTTGGCCCTCCCGCCGCGCGGCCCCGCTGGCGTGGGTGGCCTGGAGCTCCTCGCGCAGGGCCGCGGCGTAGGCCTTCCCAGCCGGATGGCGAGGATCGACCAGCAGCGTCCGCGCCCGCGCCAGCGTGATGGGCTTGGCCGGCGGAGCCGGAGTCCGCTGGGCGCGGCGCTGCAGCTCGCGCGCCAGGAGCGCGGCGGCCCAGGGGGCCCCTTCGTCGCGCTCGACCACGCCGCGCGCCGCAGTCAGGGGTCGGTCCGAGCGGTCGTCGAAGAGCTGGCAGATCACCTCGACGCCCAGGGCTCGCGCCCAGCGGGAGCCAGGCTCTTCACGCAGGACCTCAGCGATCCGCCGCTCGGCGCGGTCGATGTACTGACCCTCGAAGTAGGGGGCGAGCTCGACCTGGGCCCGCACCAGGCGCGCCCGCGGAGTCGGCGCGAGCTCTTCGCTGCGCTGGGCGTGCTCGAGCGCGAGGGGCAGGGCCTCGCGCGCCCCGTAGACCTCCGCCAGGCTCAGGTGCGCCCGCGCCTCCAGGGTCGGGTCCTGGGCCTCGCGCGCGGCCACGAGCGCGGCCTGCGCCAACGCCTCCTGCTCGGCGCCGGCGCGGATCACCGCCACCTCGGCCAGGATCACCGCGCCCTCGGCGCTGGGAGCCAGGGCCTGTGCGCGCTCGGCGCTGAGCAGCGCCTCCTCCTGCTCGCCCAGCGCGAGGAGCCCCTCGGCGCGGGCGCGCTCGGCGGCGGCCTGGGCCCGCGCGCCGTAGCGCTCGGCCGCGGCCCGGTAGGTGTCGAAGCGCTCCAGGGCGCTGAAGAGGTCGCCGCGCGAGACGGCCTCCCGGGCGAGCTCCCGCTCGGCGCGGGTCGCGAGGACCCAGGTCGGGCTCTGGGGCTCGCTCGGGCTGGCGGGCGCGGCCGGAGGCTGGGGGCGGGCGGGCACCGGGGCCGCGGCCCCCGGGCCCCGACCCCGGTCGAAGGAGAAGGCGGCCGCGCCGAGGGCGGCCGCGCCGGCGCCGAGCAAGAGCGTCAACAGGCCGAGCGGCCGGGCCGGGCGCGGGGGCTCGCTGCTGACGACCCAGCGGGTCTCCGCGCAGCCCAGCGCCGAGCACTGGCCGTGGGTCTGCCAGCACTCGGTGTGGTGCGGGGCGAGGCAGGCCGAGCAGAAGGCGGCCTCGGGGCGGACCAGCCCGTCGTGGCAGTAGGTGCAGCGCAGCCCGACGCTGATCGCAGGGCGCCCGGCGTCGCTCGGCTCCTCCCGGGTGAGCTCCAGCTCGCCCAGCGCGACGCGGGCGTCCGCGACCTCGGCCGCGCAAGCGGGGCAGGCGCCGAGATGGGTCAGGACGGCGGGGTCCTTCTCCTCGCCGAGGGCCAGCCGGTCGAGCAGGCAGAGCACCTCGTGGCCGCGGGCGGGGTCGACGCAGCCGGCGGGGAAGGCGTCCAGGGCGAGCAGCGCGGCGCGCCCGGCCTCGGACGCGGCGGCCTCGAAGGCGGCGGGGTCGCCGGCGGCGAGCTGGGTCTCGAGGTCAGCCACGGGGGCGCTCCTTGCGCAGCGCGGCGCAGAGTCGGCTGTAGCGGGCGCGCAGGGTCGAGGCCGGCTCGCCCCGTCGCTCGGCGAGCTCCGCCCAGGCGCCGCCCTCGATCGCGCGCCAGGCCAGGAGCTCGCGCTCGTCGCGGCTGAGCCCCGCGAGCAGGCGTCGGGCCTCCTCGCGCTCGAGCTCCCGCACTTCGGCCTGCTCGAGGGCCTGGGCCGGGTCGGCCTCGACGGCGTGCTCCCCCTCCAGGGAGGCGGGCGCGCGCTGAGCGCGGCGAACGTGGTCGAGGGCCGCGTTGGCCGCCACGCAGCGGACCCAGGCCCGGCACTCGGCCTCGGGCCAGTCGGGCTGCTGCTCGGCCTGGCGCCGGGCCTTGAGCCACGTCTCCTGCGCCACGTCCCGGGCCGCGTGGGCCGGGATCCGCCGGCGGGCGATCAAGAAGGCCAGGCGAACGACCTGCTCGGGGCTGAGCGGTGGATCGCTCACGCGCTGCGCTGGGAGTAGGGGGGCTGCCACATCTGCCTCTCACCCTCTCAAACGAGCGCGCCTCGGATGTGCTGCGGAGATTCTCACAAGGCGTTGCCTGGAAACTGCTTGCACCGGGGCAGCTCTTGATCGGGGCCGAGCAGCTTCGCTGGGCAGATTGGCCAGGGGGTGCCTGGAATTGCTTGCCCTGGGTGGCTCCTAACCGCACAATGCGCGACCAATTCGCCGGCGCCTCCCAGCGCTGGTCCCCCTCTCACAACGACTAAAGGAAGCTCATGGCGGACCTCAGCATCACCGTCGACGGGATCAAGTTCCCCAACCCCTTCGTGATCGGCTCCGGTCCTCCCGGCTCCAACGCGTCCACGATCAACCGCGCCTTCGATCAGGGTTGGGGCGGCGTGGTCTGCAAGACCGTCGCGCTCGAGTGCGAGAAGGTCCACAACGTCGCGCCTCGCTACGCCCGCCTGAAGATGGAGGCCGAGGGCCTCAAGAAGAACCAGGCGATCTACGGCTTCCAGAACATCGAGCTGATCTCGGACCGCTCCTTCGACGACTGGATGGACGACTTCAAGAAGGTCAAGGACAAGTACCCCGACCGGGTCCTGATCGCCTCGATCATGGAGGAGCCCCGCAAGGAGGCCTGGCAGGAGATCACCGAGCGCTGCCAGGAGGCGGGCGCCGACGCCTTCGAGCTCAACCTGTCCTGCCCCCACGGCCTGCCCGAGCGCAGGATGGGCATGGCCATGGGCCAGCACCCCGACGTGGTCAAGGAGGTCTGCGGCTGGGTGATGGAGGTCGCCAAGGTCCCGGTGTGGGCCAAGATGACCCCCAACGTGACCGACATCACGGTCCCCGCCCAGGCGGCCTACGACGGCGGCGTGGACGGGATCTCGGCCATCAACACGATCCTCTCGGTGATGGGCGTCGACCTCGACACCCTGCGCCCGATGCCGACCGTCGAGGGCTACACCACGCCCGGCGGCTACTCCTGCAAGGCGGTCCGCCCGATCGCGCTGCGAATGGTGATGGAGCTGGCCCAGGCCTTCCCCGGCAAGAGCATCTCGGGGATCGGCGGGATCGAGACCGGCAACGACGCGGCCCAGTTCATCCTGATGGGCTGCAACACGGTCCAGGTCTGCACCGGGGTCATGCTGCACGGCTACAAGATGGTCAAGCCCATGATCGAGGAGCTGAGCGCCTTCATGGACAAGCACGGCTTCAAGAGCATCGAGGACTTCCGCGGCCACGCGCTGGAGTACTTCACGACCCACGCCGACCTGGCCGAGCGCCAGCGGATCGCCAAGGTCAAGAAGACCCTCGAGCGCGACAGCGACTGGGACGGCGAGAACTTCGTCAAGCAGTCGGACGCCCTGGCCGCCAACACCACCAGCTGAGGGAGAGCGCCATGACCGAGACCAAGCAGCAGCCGGCCAAGGCGAAGAACCCCTCGGCCGGCGAGATCGAGAGCCTCGAGTCCCTCCTGCGGAAGCTGCCGCAGGAGGACCAGGCCGAGGCCTTCCGGATCCTCTACGGGGACGTCCCGAGCGAGCTCCAGATCCCGCCCGCGGCCAAGGCGATCGCCGACGAGCACGACTTCGAGGTGGCGGCCTACAGCTTCCCGGCCGCCAAGGAGCAGCGTCGCGCCCCGCGCCTGGTGCGCGTCGGCGTGATCCAGAACCAGATCGTCAAGGCGACCACCGACCCGGTGGTCGCGCAGTACGAGGCGATCGCCGACCGGGTCGAGGTGATGCTCGAGGCCGCTGGCAAGCTGGGCACCAACGTGGTCTGCCTCCAGGAGGCCTGGACCATGCCCTTCGCCTTCTGCACGCGCGAGAAGAGCCCGTGGCTCGAGTTCGCCGAGCCGGTGGACGGCCCCTCGACCCAGCGCCTGGCCAAGGTCGCCAAGCGGCTGAACATGGTGATCGTGTCGCCGATCCTCGAGCGCGACGAGGTCAACGGCGAGACGATCCACAACACCGCGGTCGTGATCGGCAGCGACGGCAAGGTGATCGGCAGCCACCGCAAGAACCACATTCCGCGGGTGGGCGACTTCAACGAGTCGACCTACTACATGGAGGGCGACAGCGGCTGGCCGGTGTTCCAGACCGAGTTCGGCAAGGTCGCGATCAACATTTGCTACGGGCGCCACCACCCGCTCAACTGGCTGATGTTCGGCGTCAACGGGGCCGAGATCGTGTTCAACCCCTCGGCGACGGTGGGCGCGCTCAGCGAGCCCCTGTGGCCGATCGAGGCCCGCTGCGCGGCGATCGCCAACCACTACTTCGTGGCGGGGATCAACCGGATCGGGACCGAGCGCTTCCCCAACCAGTTCACCTCGGGCGACGGGAAGCCGGCCAAGAACCACTTCGGCCACTTCTACGGCTCGAGCTACCTGACCGCGCCCAACGGCGCGCGGACCCCGGGGCTGAGCCGGATCCGCGACGGCTTGCTGGTGAGCGAGATCGACCTCAACCAGTGCCGGCAGGTGCGCGACACCTGGGGCTTCGCCATGACCGCGCGGATCGCGGAGTACGCCAAGGCCCTGACCGACGCCACCCAGCCCGGCTGGAAGCCGCAGATCATCACGGGCGAGTAGCCGCTCGCTCCAGGCGACCTCGACGAGCCCGGCGCGCCTGCGTCGGGCTCGTTTCATTCCGGAATACACTTCACACCAGGCGTCGCAATTGGGCTGAATCCAGCCCTTCCCGGCCTAAACGAATGGACTTAGGCATGGCCCAGCGCTTGATTTCATTTCAAGCATGCAAAGGTTCATGCACGCTGGTTTGGCCCTGCTCCTCCTCGCGGGGCTCGCTTGGGCGGACCCCCCTCGCGGGCTCTCGGCTCGGGACGGCTGGCCGCGGACCGGCGAGCCGATCGCCTTCGTGGTGCACGGGATCAACCCGGTCCACTCCGACCTCGACCCGCTGATCGAGGACCTGCGCGGACGAGGCTTCCGGGTCCTGCGCTTCGTCTATGACGACCGGGCCGACCTCGACGCCAGCGCGCGGGGCTTCGCTCACATGATCGGCGCCATCGCGCGCGGCTCGCAGCCGAGCCGGATCGCGGTGGTGGCGCACAGCATGGGCGGCCTCGTCTCGCGGCGAGCGCTGAGCGCGGACCACGGGCTGGGCGCGCTGGGGCTGCCGATCCGGCTGTTCACGGTCGCGAGCCCCTTCGGCGGCTTCCGCAGCGCCAACTGGGCCCGCGCCGACTTCGGCCTCGGCCCGGCGGTCTACGACGACCTGGGCACGCGCTCGCGCTTCATCTCGCGCCCCGGCGCGCTCGCGCCGAACGTCAGCCACGTCAAGGTCGAGACCGACGAGCGCGGCAAGACCCGCGCGGGCGAGAGCGACGACAAGGTCCCCCTCGAGAGCCAGGTGCAGGAGCGGGTCGACGCCGCCGCCTGCGCCCGGCACCGGCTGAACCTCGGCCACGTCGGCTCGATCACCAGCGAGGGCCAGGTCCCGAGCGCCCTCCGCGCGCTGCTCAGCCGCTACGTCGGCCGCCGTCGCGCGCCCCTCGGGCCAGGCCTGCACGATCCGCTCCGCGATCCGGCTCGGGTCGGCGAGCCCCAGGCGCAGCCCGAGCCCGAGCGGCGTCGGCGCCTGGGAGCGCGCCACAGGGTGGGACCCCGCCGGCGCTGAGTCCTCGGGCCCTGGCTCGTTTGACTTGGTAGCCTGTGCCAAGTTTGCACCCCTGAGAGGAGCCTGAATGTCCGAGTCGATCCTCATTCGCGGCGGCACCGTCGTGACCGCCGAAGGCGAGTTCCGCCACGACGTGCTCGTGATCGACGAGAAGATCGCCGCCGTCGGCCCCGACCTCGAGGCCCCCGCGGGGGCGCGCGTGATCGACGCCGGCGGCAGCTACGTCATGCCCGGCGGCATCGATCCGCACACCCACATGGAGCTGCCCTTCATGGGCACCGTGGCCTCCGAGGACTTCTTCACCGGGACCTCCGCGGCCGCCGCCGGCGGCACCACGATGTGCATCGACTTCGCGATCCCGGCCCCTCAGGAGTCGCTGCTCGAGGCCTACAACAAGTGGCGCGGCTGGGCCGAGAAAGCGGCCTGCGACTACAGCTTCCACGTCGCGGTCACCTGGTGGGACGACTCGGTGCGCGAGGACATGATCACGCTGGCCCGCGACCACGGCGTCAACAGCTTCAAGCACTTCATGGCCTACAAGAACGCCATCATGTGCGACGACGAGACGCTGGTGAACAGCTTCAAGACCGCCAAGGAGCTGGGCGCGCTCTGCACGCTCCACGCCGAGAACGGCGAGCTGGTCTACGTGCTGCAGCAGGACATCTACGAGAAGGGGATCACGGGCCCCGAAGGCCACCCCCTCTCCCGGCCCCCCGAGGTCGAGGGCGAGGCGGCCAACCGCGCGATCCGGATCGCCGAGGTCCTCGGAGTCCCCGTCTACCTCGTCCACACCAGCTGCATCGACGCGCTCGAGGCCGTGACTCGCGCCCGCCTCGAAGGCCAGCGCGTGTTCGCCGAGGTCCTCGCCCAGCACCTCGTGATCGACGACAGCGTCTATCGCAACCCCGACTGGAACACGGCCGCGCACTACGTCATGAGCCCGCCCTTCCGCTCCAAGGAGCACCAGGACGCGCTGTGGCGCGGGCTGCAGGCCGGCATGCTCCAGACGACGGCCACCGACCACTGCTGCTTCTGCACGCCCCAGAAGCAGGCGGGCCTCGAGGACTTCCGCAAGATCCCCAACGGGACGGGCGGGATCGAGGACCGGATGAGCATCCTCTGGCACCACGGCGTTCGCACGGGCCGCCTGACCCCCTCGGAGTTCGTGGCGGTGACCTCCTCCAACACGGCGAAGATCTTCAACATCTTCCCGCAGAAGGGCGCGCTGATCGCTGGAGCCGACGCCGACATCGTGATCTGGGATCCCGCCAAGACCCGCACGATCTCGGCCGAGACCCACCACCAGAACATCGACTTCAACATCTACGAGGGCATGGAGGTCACCGGGAACGCGGCGATCACGCTCTCGCGCGGTCTGGTGGTCTGGGAAGACGGCGAGCTCAAGACGGTCCGCGGCCGCGGTCGCTACGTGAACCGCCCCTGCGCCGCTCCCTACTGGGACAGCCAGGGCAAGCGGAACACCCTGGCCGAGCCGACCAAGGTCGAGCGCACCCTCCCCAAGCCGAGCTGAGCCTCGTCCGGCGAACCCCAGGCTCGCCGGACGACACGCGGTGGAACCCAGCCAGACCCTGAGCTGCCCCAGCTGCGCGGCCCCGCTCGAGGCGAGCGAGGCCCGCGAGGGGCGGATCACCTGCGGCTACTGCGAGTCGGACGTGGTGGTGGACGTGCTCACCGCCACGGGCACCCTCGCCTCGCCGCCGCGGCGGAGCGTGGACCGCTTCGCGAGCAGCTACGGCTCGCGGGTGGTGGTCCTCCTGCTGATCGCGCTGGTGCTCGGCTACGGCGCGGCCCTCGTCCGGGTCGGGTTCCTCGTCCCGCGCGGCTGCAGCACCCGGGACGGCGCGCTGGGCTTGATCGTGAGCGCCGCGCTCGTCGCGGTCGGCGCGCTGTTCACGCTCGGGGTCGGCCAGAAGGTCGTCGCCCTGATCGTGCTCGGCTCGAGCGGACTGAGCCTCGCGCTCAAGCCCTTCGTGTTCCCCGTCGTAAAGCAGGAGGGCACCCTGGCCGACCTCGGGCGCGACCAGCCCCTGGCCTACTTCCTCTGCGGCGGGGTCCTGCTCGCGCTGGGCATCCTGATCGCGCGGACCCTGCGAGCGGCGGATCGCCGCCCGCGCGCGCCGCGGGGGTGGCTGGTCCTGCTCTTCCTGCTCGGCGCCGCCGCTTCGCTGGCCTATCACCTCCAGCCCACCCGAGCCCAGCTCTTCCGCGCGCGGGCCGAGCGGATCGAGGCCCTGCGAGCCGTCCTGCGCCGCGCGCCTCAGCTGCCGAGCGCGCTCGAGCCGGCCACCCCGCCGCCGCGCCTGCACGAGGCCGATCCGAGCGCAGACACGCTGGGGATCGTCTCGCGCGCGGCGGTCGAGGGGCGAATCGAGGAGCTGCAGGGGCTCTACTACCTCGACTACTACGGCGGGCCGCCCGACCACCAATACGTCCTCGGCGGGACGGGCCTCTCCCGCTGGCCC
>CALDQK010000218.1 GCA_937911525.1 uncultured bacterium | reverse complement strand
GTCGCGTGGGGCGGGGTCGCGTGGGGCGGGGTCGCGTGGGGCTGGGTCGCGTGGGACTGGGGGCGCTGTGGCGGCGGAGCCTGCGCGTAGCCCTGCTGCGGCGGGACCCCCTGCCCCGGATAGGCGCTGGGCTGCTGCCCAAAGCCGCCGGGCGCCTGACCGAAGCCGCTGGGCTGCCCGAAGCCACCGGGCGCCTGACCGAAGCCAGGGGGCTGCCCCGGCGGCCCGCTGAGGGTCGGCGCGTCAGTCGGGTCAGGGTGCGAAGGAGGCGGCCCCGGCGGAGGCTGACCTCCCGGCGGGGAGTTCATGCCCCCAGCTTAACGGGGCCGCCGCGGGACTACTCGGCCTCTGGCTCGCTCGCGGGATGCGGCAGCTCGATCCCGGCCAGGGCCTGGTCGAGGTGGCTGAAGACCTCAGCCGGCAGCTGGCCTTGCAGACCGGCCAGCTGCGCGCGCCACTCGGTGATCAGCTCGTCTCCGGCCCGCTCGGGGTCCTCGTGCCCGCCCTCGGGCTTGAGCAGCGGGAACCAGACCACGTCGCGCAGGTTGGGGGAGTCGCTCAGGAGCGCCACGAAGCGGTCGATCCCCATGCCCCAGCCGGAGATCGGCGGCATGCCGTGCTCCATGGCGAGCAGGTAGTCCTCGTCGAGGTCCATGGCCTCGTCGTCACCCTCGCTCCGCAGGGCGGCCTGCTGCTCGAGGCGCTCGCGCTGGTCGAGGGGGTCGACGAGCTCCGAGTAGGCGTTGAGCACCTCCCAGGTGTCGACCACGAGCTGGAAGCGGTCGACGGTCGCCGGGTCCTCGTCGCTCTTGCGGGCCAGGGGCGAGAGGTCGGTCGGGTGGTTGACGATGAAGGTCGGCTGGATCAGCTTCTGGCGAGCGGTCTTCTTGTAGAGCTGATCGATCAGGCTCCCGCGGCCGGCCTCGGGCTTCTCGAGCTCGATCCCCTTGGCCTCGACCGCCGCGCGCAGCGACTCCGCCGTGTCGTGCTCCTTGAAGTCGATCCCGCTGTGCTCCTTGATCACGTCCCGCAGCGAGCGGATCGGCCACTCGCCGCCGAAGTCGATCGTCTGCTCGCCGCGCTGGATCTGGAGCGTCCCGCAGGCCTGCTGGATCACGTGCTGGAGCATCTCGCGCGTGAAGCGCATGTTGTCCTGGTAGTTCCAGTAGGACGCGTAGTACTCCAGCATCGTGAAGTCCTGGAGGTGGCTCGCGTCCATGCCCTCGTTGCGGAAGCAGCGCGCGAACTCGTAGACGCGGTCGTAGCCGGCCACGATCAGGCGCTTGAGGTAGGTCTCGGGCGCGATCCGCATCACGACCGGCATGTTCATGCTGTTGTGGTGCGCCACGAAGGGGCGCGCCAGGGCGCCCGAGGCCTTGTTGCAGAGCACGGGCGTCTCGACCTCGTCGAAGCCGTGCTCGTCGAGGTAGGCGCGCATGGCCTTGACCATGTTGGTCCGCAGCCGGAAGCGGGCCCGGGTCTCCTCGTTGGTGACGAGGTCCAGGTAGCGGCGCCGCCAGTTGAGCTCGGTGTCCTGGCTGCCCTTGTACTTCTCGGGCGGCGACTGGAGCGACTTGCCCAGGAAGGTGAAGGAGCGCACGTCGAGGGTCGGCTCGCCGGTCTTGGTGCGCATGGTCGCGCCGCTGGCCCCGAGGAAGTCCCACAGGTCGATCAGCTTCTTGACCTGCGTGTAGAGCTGCTTGCTCTGCTCGACGTCTTCGTGCAGGTCGTCGCGGCTGATCATGAGCTGGAAGGACCCGTCCATGTCCTGCAGCTTGACGAAGGTCCGCTTGCCCATGACGCGCTTGGCGACCACGCGCCCGCACACCGACACGCCCTCCTGCCCCTCGGGCAGGTCGTGCGCCTCGGCCAGGGTGTGACTGCGCTCGAAGCGGTCGGGGTAGACGGCCACTCCCGCGTCGCGAAGCTTCGTCAGCTTCTCGATCCGCACCTGGCGATATTCGTTGGACACGGCTCTCCTCCTCCTGCGAGGGGGGGCGATTGGACCATGCGAAGCGGACCCTGCCCACCGAGGAGACCAGACGAGGTCGGCGCTCCGGCCTGTCCGCTCCGACCCCACGCGCCACGAGCTCCGCCCCCACGACCGCCAAGGCCAGCCCCAGCAGCGCCCCGAGGGGGAGACAGACCGCCGCCACCAGGATCGAGGCGGTCGGCAAGAGGTGGAGCGGAGCGCCCAAGCAGCTGACCGCGAGGGGCGCCGACGCGGCCGCTCCCAGCAGCGCGCCGCCGCCCAGCAGGACCGGCTCCAGCTCGGCCCACCCCTCGCGGACCCGCCCCGTGAGGCGACTCCAGCCCCGCCCTCGCGCCCGGACAGGCGCGATTCGGAGCGGTTCGCGCTCCCTGGCCAGGCCGACGAGCTCCCCGCCGCAGAGGAAGGTCGCGCAGCGCTGGACGCCGAGCTCCTCGACGCAGCCCGCGTGGGCCAACGCCCCGCAGGTCTCGCAGCCCCGGAGCGCCTGGCTGAGGTCGGCCAGGAGGGGCTCGCGGCAGAGGGGACAGCGCTGGTCGAAGTCGACCCGGTAGCGGCGCGCCTGACAGCTGCAGCGCGGCGCCCGCTCGACGACGCGGGCTGGGAGCGGGCTCGCCAGGGGCCTGGCCAGGGGACTGGGCAGGGAGCGCGCGCGCGGGGAGCGGATCATGGGGGGGCCTCCTTGACGCCCCAATCCTGGCGAGCGCTGCCACCCGAGTCGTCTGCGTCCCGTCAGAGGGTTGTCGTTTGGTTGCCAACTCTGAACAACCCTTCGTCAACGGCGGGTCAACCCGCACAATGCGCCGGTGAGCGAGGGGCTAGACACCGCGCTGGCGCGCCTGCTGGACGCACAGCGAGCGCTCCCGCGAGCGACCTTGATCCAGGCCCTCGCGGCCGCGCGCGCGCGGCGTGGCCCCGAGGGGGACGACCTCTCGCTCGCGCTCCAGCTGCTCGAGCAGCGCCTGCTCTCGCCCGAGCGCCTCGAGCGCGCCCTGAGCGAGATCGGCGAAGCCGGCGCGGGGCTGCTGAGCGAGGCGCCCGCGCTGCCGATCGGCCAGGCCGAGCTGGGCGACTACCGCGTCCTGCGCGAGCTGGCCCGCGGCGGCATGGGCGCGGTCTACGAGGTCGAGCACCGCCAGACCCAGGTCCGCTACGCGCTCAAGCGCACCTTCCCGATCAGCGACGCGGAGGAGCGGGTCCGCCTGGCTCGCGAAGCCCAGGTCCTCGCCAGCCTGCGCCACCCAGGCCTGGTCCGCGTCCACAGCGCCGACCTCGACCGCCCCGACCCCTACTTCGTGCTCGAGCTGCTCCCGGGCGGCTCGTTGGCCGACCGCCTCCGCGGCGGGCCCCTGCCCCTGGCCGACGCGCTGCGCGTGACCGAGGAGATCGGCGCGGCCCTGGGCTACCTCCACGAGCAGGGCGTCCTGCACCGCGACCTCAAGCCGGCCAACGTGCTCTTCGACGAGGCCGGCCGCGCCCGCCTGGGCGACTTCGGGATCGCGCGCCAGCGCGGCAGCCTCAGCCTGACCCGCACCGGCGAGATCCTCGGCACCCCGGCCTTCATGCCCCCCGAGCAGATCGAGGACAGCCGCCGGGTGGACGCGCGCAGCGACGTCTACGCCCTCGGCGCGCTGCTCTACACCATGCTGAGCGGAGGCCCGCCCTTCCGCGGGGCGAGCGCGATCCAGGTCATGGACCGGGTGCTGCGCGTCGAGCCGGCGCCGCTCAGCGACGCGCCCGCGGGCCTGGCCCAGGCCTGCGCCCGCGCGTTGGCCAAGGACCCGGACCAGCGCCCGGCCAGCGTCGCCGAGTTCCTCGCCCTGACCCGGGAGGGAGTCCAGGTCGCGCGCCCTTGGGCCTGGGTCCTGGGCCTGCTGGGGGCGCTGCTCCTGGTCGGCCTCCCCCTCGCGCTCGGGCGCACTCCCTCGGCGCAGGCCCCGCCCCCCGCGCCCCAGCTCGCGCGGGAGGACGAGGTCCGGGCGAGCCCGACCCGCGCTGCCGCCTCGCCGAGCGAACGCTCCAGCGACCCCCTCTGTCGTCTGCCCCAGCCCTGGCGCTCCACGGTCGAGGACTACGACGGCGCCCCCACGCGCCGGCAGCAGGACCTGCTCCGGCTCGCTCTCGAACGCACCCCCGCCCTGCGCCGCCTGGAGCGAGACGCGCGCGTCCTGCAGCGCTACGGCGGCCTCGATCGCTACGCCCTGCGCGGCTACGCCAAGCGGGAGCGCGGCACCCCGCGCGAGCAGAGCGCAGCCCCCTTCCTGACCTTCGCCGACGGCGGCAGCCGCGTCGGATTTCGCCGGCTCGGTCAGTTCCTGCTGCCCCAAGAGGACCCCGGCCTGCGGCTGCTCGCCGAGCGTCTGCTCGGGAGCGTGATCGTCAACGGAGACGCCCGCCCCGCGGAGCACCTCGCCCTGCGCTACAAGAGCGAGGAGCAGGACCTGGCGCTGGCCTTCCTCTGGCTGAGCCACCACGGCGGCGCGACCGCCGACGCGAGGCTCCCCCAGCTGCTCCGCTTCTACGCGCAGCGCGCCCTCCCCGACGAAGCCCAGGCGCGCGCGCTGCTCGAGCCCTACCTGGTGCGAATCTGGAGAGAGCCCCCTCCGCCGATCGGCGTCAGCTGGCCCCCCTGGCCGGCGCGGATCACGAGCCTGCGCGCCGCTCGCCTGATCGAGGCCGCAGCGAGCGAGTGCCCTCGCCTGAGCCAAATGCTCCGCGACGCGCGCGCGGGGAGCCAGGAGGTCCTCCCCTCCTTCTGCCGACGAGCGCTCGAGGGCGAGGTCATGAGCCTGGCCAAGCTGGCTGAGCTGATCCAGGGCGGCGACCCCACCGACGCCGAGCGGAAGTGGGCCCTCGCGATCGCCTGCCTGGCGGTCGACGCGGCCCCGACCGTGGAGCGCGCGCCGAACGAGCACCACAAGATCTACTACCGCTACCTCAAGGTGAACCGCGGGCGGCGCAGCCTGCAGGCGATCGCCGCGACGGCCTACCTCAGCAAGCACTTCCCCCAGCGAGTAGCGATCGAGCGCGAGACCGCCGACCGGCTCTCGAGCCGCCGCTTCAGCCCAGCCGAGGCGCTGGAGTGCGTGCTGGAGGACGTCCACCAGATCCTCGAGGAGCACGAGCCCCTGCCGCAGCTGGAGTGGCGCGCCCCGCCCGAGGGCCGCTGAGCGGCAGGCCTCAGGCCTCCTCGCTGCGCCACTGGGCGGGGTCGAAGGCCTCGATCACTTCGGGCGGCATGGCCCGCGGGCGCCCGCTCTCGGTGTCGACGAACACCCAGTGGGTCAGG
>CALDQK010000217.1 GCA_937911525.1 uncultured bacterium | reverse complement strand
TTTGCGTTGAAATTGAATCGCCCGGGCGGTCTCGAGGACAGCGACAGCCATTCCAAACTCGTAATGCAAACTCAAGTTTGCAGCCTGCAGCCGGTGTCAGGGCGCCCGCGGAACCAGGTCACTCACCTCGTCCGAACCAGGCACTCCTCCGCCACGCCCAGCCGCTCGAGCTCGTCGGCCACGTCGGCCAGGAAGCGCTTGGCGTCGCTGGCGTAGCCGGCGGTCGGCTTGACGCCCGGGATCCGCTCGCTGAACCAGGCGTTGAAGCGCTCCATCAGCAGCTCGCGGAGGTACTTGCAGTGCATGGAGGAGAGGGCGACCGCCAGGCTGCGGTCCTCGGCCGACTTGCGGAACTCGACCCGCACCCAGCCGCGCTCGGTCTCGACCTCGTAGGCGCTCTCCTCCTGGCCCTCGGACACGATCTCGAGCTTGGCCATGGGGAAGGCCCGCCCCAGCAGGCGGAGGTAGGTGCTCCGGCCGCCGTGCTTGTCCATGGTCACGTGCATCGGACCCTCGGCCGCCGCGCGCAGGGAGCGGAGCAGCGACACGCAGCTCTCCTCGAGCACCGCGCCCTTGTTGCGGGTCTCGGCCACGCGCTCGTTGTAGGTCCGCGCGTCGAGGACCCGCACCTCCGAGCCCAGGAAGCGGACCCCGCGCTCGCGGGCCTCGACCAGGCGCTCGGCGCGGCTCGCGACCTCGCCCGTCCAGGCGTGGACCGGCACCTTGACCTCGTCCAGGTCGCCGAACCACGCTTGGTGCCGCACGCAGGGGGTGGCCAGCATGCTCAAGAGCTCGCCCAGGGTCGTGGCCTCGCGCTGGTCGCGGAAGGCCAGCACGCCCATTTCGAGCTGCTTGAGCCCGTCCTTGCGCGGCTTGATCGCCTTGCTGTCGGCGACCCAGAGCAGCTTCTTGTCGCCCCTGGCCTCGCGGCGCACCGCGTGGCTGAGGAGGTCCCACAGGTCCGGCGGCTCGGCCAGCCCGCGTGCGTCGACCTCGAGCGCGTCGAGGGCCTCGCCCTCGATCACGAAGGCCGAACAGCCCACCACCAGGGGGCCGAGCTTCGGCCCGTAGCCCGCTTCGTCGCAGCCCGCCACGATCATGGGTCCTCCAGAGCCCATCGTCATATCAATCGCCACCGACGTGTGGGCGATGGGCTCGGGGACGACGAACGGGCGCCGGGCCCCGCTCCACGCGGGTCTGGCCGCGGCGCGGCTGGGTGCTTCCCTGGGCGCGAGCCCCTAGGTCCGCGCGATCTCCAGCTTCCCGTCAAAGGTCACCCCGGTCACCTTGACCTCGATCTCGCTGCCCAGCCGCAGCTGCTCGCCGTGGACCAGGCCCTCGATCCCCTCGTAGAGGCGCACGAAGCTGCCGAAGTGCTTGACGGTCACGACCCGGGCCAGGACCGGCTGGCCGAGCTTGGGCAGCCCGGTCAGGTCCTCGATCCGTCGCTGGGCCTCGCTGAGCGACTCCTTCGAGGTGCCGTGCACGCGCACCTGCCCGTCGTCTTCGACGTCGATCTCGACCCCGAGGTCGGCGCGGATCCCGTTGATCGTCGAGCCGCCCGAGCCGATCAGGCTGCGGATCCGGCTGGGGTGGATCTTGAGCGAGAGGATCTTGGGCGTGTGGTCGCCGAGCTCGGTCCGCGGCGCGGCGAGGACTTTGGCCATCTCGCCGAGGATATGCAGCCGCCCCTGCTTGGCCTGCTCGAGGGCGCGCTCCATGACCTCGAAGGGGAGCGAGCCGAGCTTGTTGTCGAGCTGGATCGCGGTCACGCCCTCGCTCGTGCCGGCGACCTTGAAGTCCATGTCGCCCACGTGGTCCTCGTCGCCGAGGATGTCGCTCAGGACCGTGATCTCCTCGCCCTCCTTGATCAGGCCCATGGCGATCCCCGCCACCGGGCGCGTGATCGGGACGCCCGCGTCGCAGAGCGCCAGGCTGCCGCCGCACACCGAGGCCATGGACGAGCTGCCGTTGGACTCGGTGATCGTGGACTCGAGCCGGATCGCGTAGGGGAACTGCTCCTCGCTCGGGAGCACGCCCAGGAGCGCGCGCCGCGCCAGGTGCCCGTGACCGATCTCGCGCCGGCCGGGGCCGCGCATCGGGCGCGCCTCGCCCACGCAGAAGGGCGGGAAGTTGTAGTGGAGCATCAGCCGCTGGCGCTCCATGCCGTGCACGGTCTCGATCTGCTGCGCGTCGCGCGAGGTGCCGAGGGTGCAGGTCACGATCGACTGGGTCTCGCCGCGCGTGAAGAGCGCCGAGCCGTGGCTGCGCGGGAGCCACTGCGAGCGGCCGCTGATCGCGCGGACCTGCTCGGGGGTCCGCCCGCCCAGACGCCGGCCGGCCAGGGTCCGCGCGCGGACCTCGCGCTTCTTGAGCGACTCGAAGGCGTCCTGGGTCGCGCTCCGGCCGGCCTCGTCCTCGGGGTCCAGCTCGGCCAGCTTGGCCGCGATCACCGCGTCGAGGGCCTCGTAGCGCTCGTGCTTGCCCTCGACCTCGAGCGCGGCCAGGACCGCCTCCTGCATGGACTCCTGGAGCGCGGCCTTACGGGCCTCGGCCTCGGGGTCGGGCTCGCTGGCGGGGAGCTCGCGCTCCGGCTTGCCCGCCTTCTCACGCAGGGTGTCCAGCAGGGCTTGGACCGGCTGGGCCGCCTGCTGGGCCAGCGTGAAGGCCTCGAGCACGGTCGCCTCGGGCACCTCGCGCCCGCCGCCCTCGACCATCACGATCCCCTCGCGGCTGACCGACACGATCAGGTCCAGGTCGGCCGCCTCGCGCTGGGCCGCGCCGGGGAAGGCCACCAGCTCCCCCTCGACCTGGGCCACGCGCACCGAAGCCAGGGGCACGTGCCAGGGAATATCGGAGATCACCAGCGCCGCGACCGCGGCCGTCATGGACAGGATCGAGAGGTCGCTCTCGGGGTCGACGCTGAGCGGGTGCACGATCACCTGGGTGTCGTAGCGCCAGCCCTCGGGGAAGAAGGGGCGGATCGAGCGGTCGATCAGGCGGCTGAGCAGGACCTCCAGCTCGTTCTGGCGCCCCTCGCGCCGCCCGTAGCCGCCGGGGATCCGCCCCGCGGCCGCCAGCTTCTGCCGGTAGTCGCTCGTGAGCGGCATGTAGGGCAGGTGCGTCGGCTTCTGCCCCGCGGTCACGACGCCGAGGAGGACCGTGTCCCCCTCGCGCAGGATCACGGCTCCGCTGGCCTGGCGCGCGATCGCGCCGGTCTCCACGCTCAGCTCGCGCCCGCCGAGCTCGATCTGCTCGAGGATCATGGTCATGGCGTCCTCCCTGGGGGCAGAGGTTCTATCAAGGCCGCGCGCAGGCTTCCCCTTCCCTGTGGGGGGCGCGTCCGTAACCATGGGCCCGGTGGAGTCGCGCGCGGATATCTGGGCTGCCCTCGAGGAGCAGCTCCCCTTCCGAGAGGGAGGCGGGATCGACTGGGAGCGGCGCTACTTCGCCAAGCGCTGGTCCGCCCGCCGGCTGGGCTGGGCCGCGATCGAGGAGCTCCTGGCCGAGGTGATCGCCCCCACCCGCCCCTGCTACGCCCTCGGCGAGGACCGCTCGCAGCCCGGGGGCGAGACGACCCTCCGCGCGGGGCTGCGCGCCTGGCGCGAGGCGGAGGGCTTCGCCTGGCTGGTCGACAAGAGCGGGCGCTGGGTGCTCGAGCGCGACCCGGAGGGGATCGTCAGCCTGGAGTTCGTCAGCCGCCGCTCGACCCGCATGGTGGAGCGAATGCAGAAGCTCGAGCAGCGCTGGAAGAGCGAGCCCTAGCGCGGGCGAGGAATAAGCCGACCTAATCGACTGGCTTGATTTGGATTCCTTTGGGGCGGAGGGGCGGGCGCCTAGCGTGTGCCGACCACCGCAGAGGAGCCCTCATGAACTCGCCCCGTCGCTCGCCCACCCCCTCGCTGCTCGCCCCCCTGCTGACCGCCGCCGTCCTCCTCGGCGGCTGCGCGAGCTCCTCCTTCACCCAGCACGAGGACCCCCGGGTCCACACGCCGGCCCGGGCGGGCTACTGCCTGGTCGGCCCGGCGGTGGGGCTCCCGCTCAGCCTGGCGACCCTGCCCCTGACGCTCCCCGCCCTGGCCCTCGAGGACGAGGAGCGGGGGATCTGCTCGAGCCTTGGCGCCGCCCTCTGGGGCGTGCATGTGTTCGGCGAGCTGGGCGCCACGGTCGCGGGGGTCCTCCCCTGGCTCTGCGTCGGCCCGGAGGAGCGCCGAGCGGCGGAGCCAGCGGCCCAGCCACGGGAATCGCAGGAGCCGCACGAGGCCCAGCCCACCCAGCGAGCGCGGATCCCCCAGGCCTGAACGGGCCTCTCAGCGCGAGCGGACGATGTCGATCGCGCTCAGGTTGAACTCGATGCTGTACTCCCCTTCCTTGTGCACGACCTGAACCTGTGCCCGACTGAGGCAGCGCACGCCGCGACGGTCTTCGTAGCTGAGCTTGGTGTCGAGGCGAAGCGCGCCGCCCTGGAGCGAGCTTCGGACCCGCTCGACGAGGTAGCCCTCCGGGGTCGGCTGCATTTCGTATCGGTGCTCGAGCTTTGCGCGGGGAATCTCGAGGGAGAGCACTCGACAGCGGCGGTCGAGCAATAGGGTCCAACCCGCGGAGCGACAGAGGTAGTCCTCTCCCTGGCGCTCGACCTTGAAGGAGGTCGCCTGGCTCAAGATCGGGCCGGCGTAGACGCCGCGCAGGGTGCCGAGGAGTCCGTCGAGCAGCTTGGTCGTGTTCTTGACGTAGCCCTCGACCTGGATCCGCTCGATCCTGGTGGGCGGACGAGAGGCGCTCTTGAAGTCGGGCAAGCGCGCCTCGACCTCGGGCCCCTTGGGGCCCCAGTCCACCACATAGGCCGCCTTGCGAGCGAGCTCCCGAACCACGCCTGCGTCGTAGGCGTCCGAGTCGGCGTGGACGTAGAAGCGCAGGCGCTCGACGCCGAGGCGCTGCCAGGAGTAGTGCTTGGCGTTGATTCGCTGCCAAAGGGGAGGGGCGGAGCGCTTGGGTTTGGGCGTGGCCGCCGGGCGCGCGCGAGGTTTCGCGCTTGGCTGGGGCTTGGGCGCGGGGGTCGTTCGGGGAGTCGCCGCGGGGGTCGGCTTGGCCCGGGGCGTGGGCTGGGGGGCCGGGTCGGGCTCTGGAGCCGGACCGTCGCCGCAGCCGCAGACGAGCAGGGTCGTGAGCAGGAGGGCAGGGCTGAGGGTTCGCACGCGTCCCTTGTAATCGACCGCCCCTCGGCTGGCGAGCCGGTCCTAGCCCGCATGGATCACATTTAGTCGTGGAGCGGCCGCCCTT
>CALDQK010000216.1 GCA_937911525.1 uncultured bacterium | reverse complement strand
GTCAAGGAGCTGATCGAGAAGGCCGTCAAGGCGGTGATCCCCGCCGAGCTGCTCGACGGCGACACGATCTACCACATCAACCCCACCGGTCGCTTCGTGATCGGCGGCCCCAAGGGCGACTGCGGCCTGACCGGCCGCAAGATCATCGTCGACACCTACGGCGGCCGCGGTCGCCACGGCGGCGGCGCCTTCTCGGGCAAGGACCCGAGCAAGGTCGACCGCTCGGCCGCCTACATGGGTCGATACGTGGCCAAGAACATCGTCGCCGCGGGCCTCGCGTCCGAGGTCGAGGTGCAGCTGGCCTACGCGATCGGCGTCTCGGCGCCGGTCTCGGTCCACGTCGACACCTTCGGCACGGGCACCGTGGCGGACGCCACGATCGTGGAGCTGATCCGCAAGCACTTCGACCTGACCCCCAAGGGGATCATCGAGACGCTGGACCTCAAGCGCCCGATCTTCAAGAAGACCGCTGCTTACGGCCACTTCGGCCGCGAGCTGCCCGAATTCAACTGGGAGCGCACGGACAAGGCGGAGGCCATCAAGGCCGACGCCACTGCCGCTGCGAGCGCCTAGGACTGTTAGGAGAGATATGACGACCGCCACCATGACGGACTACAAGGTCAAGGACCTCAGCCTCGCCAAGCTCGGCCGCAAGGAGATCGAGCTGGCCGAAGTCGAGATGCCTGGGCTGATGGCGCTCCGCGAGGAGTACGGTCCGAGCAAGCCCCTCAAGGGCGCCCGGATCACTGGCTCGCTTCACATGACGATCCAGACCGCGGTCTTGATCGAGACCCTGGTCGAGCTCGGCGCCGAGGTGCGCTGGGCCTCCTGCAACATCTACTCGACCCAGGACCAGGCCGCCGCGGCCGTGGTGGTGGGCCCCGAGGGCACCATCGAGGACCCCAAGGGCATCCCCTGCTTCGCCTGGATGGGCGAGACCCTGGCCGAGTACTGGTGGTGCACGGAGCAGGCGCTGACCTGGCCCGAGGGCCAGCGGGCCAACATGATCCTCGACGACGGCGGGGACGCGACCATGATGGCCATGAAGGGCGCCGCCTGGAGCAAGGACGGCGTGCCGGCCCTCAAGGGTGAGGAGCCCGAGGACCTCGCCGAGCTGATCAAGTGCCTCGATGCCTCGATCAAGGCCGACGCCGAGAAGTGGCCGGGGATCCTGGCCGAGATCCAGGGCGTCACCGAGGAGACCACGACCGGCGTGCACCGCCTCTACGAGCTCCAGAACAAGAACGAGCTCCCCTTCCCGGCGATGAACGTCAACGACTCGGTCACCAAGAGCAAGTTCGACAACGTGTATGGCTGCCGCCACTCGCTGGTCGACGGTATCGCTCGCGCGACCGACGTCATGATCGGCGGCAAGACCGCCGTCGTCTGCGGCTTCGGCGACGTCGGCAAGGGCTCGGCCGAGGCCCTGCGCAGCCAGGGCGCGCGCGTGATCGTGACCGAGATCGATCCGATCTGCGCCCTGCAGGCGCTGATGGACGGCTACCAGGTCGCCAAGCTCGACGACGTGATCGAGGAGGCCGACATCGTCATCACGGCGACCGGCAACTTCGGGATCGTGACCGCCGACCACATGGCCCGCATGAAGCACAACGCCATCGTCGGCAACATCGGCCACTTCGACAACGAGATCGACATGGCCGGCCTCGCCAAGGTCGAGGGGATCAAGAAGGTCAACATCAAGAACCCCCAGGAGCACGGCAACCAGGTCGACCAGTGGTTCTTCGCTGACGGCCACGCCGTGATCGTCCTCGCCGAGGGCCGCCTCCTGAACCTGGGCTGCGCCACCGGCCACCCCAGCTTCGTGATGTCGACCAGCTTCAGCAACCAGGTGATCGCGCAGATCGAGCTCTTCAAGCACGGCGAGAAGTACGACAACCGCGTCTACGTCCTGCCCAAGCACCTCGACGAGAAGGTCGCGCGCCTGCACCTCGACAAGCTGGGCGCCAAGCTGACCAAGCTCACCAAGGAGCAGTCGGACTACCTCGGCATTCCGGTGGAGGGTCCCTACAAGCCCAACCACTACCGCTACTAGTCGCTCGCGCTAGCAGCAACCAAGCGAGAGGGCGCCCCTGCGGGCGCCCTCTCTGCGTTGGTTGAGTGCTCTCAGCGAGTCAAGCGCCACAGGGCGAGGCAGAGGGTGCCGAAGCCGATCAGGCCCCAGCCCAGCCACGCGAAGGCGCGCGCGGCGGCGGCGTCCTCGTGCAGAGCAGGGCCTTGGTCCTGCTCAGGGCGCTCCAGCCCCAGCGCTCGGCGCAGGCGCTCGATCAGGGGGAGGTCCTGGGGCTGGAGGTCCTGGGGGTGGAGGTCCTCGACTGGGTCGGCTGACACGCTCGCCGGGGTGTCTGCGGGCAGCCGCCCGAGGCCTGGACCTGCGCGTCGGGCAAGTCCCCGACGCGGAAGGGGCCGACGTAGATCCCTGGCTTGGCGCAGCCGCCTCGGCGGCGAGCGCGGCGCAGGCGAAGGCGGGTGACCCGGTTGGAGCGCAGCTGCTGGTTGCGCTGCTCCTCCAGCTGCTGGAGGCGCTTGCGGAGCGCCTCGGTCTCGCTCTGCTGCTGGGAGAGGCGCCGCTCCAGCTCGGCGACGCGCTTCTTCTTCTGGGGAGCGCGGGGCTTCAGGTCAGCCGCGTCGGCGCTGGGAATGGCCAGGGGATCGTCGGCCTGCTCCGCGCTGGCCTCTGAGCGGTCCAGGGCCTCCAGCGCGCGCTGGGCCGGGACGTAGCGAGGATCGAGCTCGAGCGCCTGCTCGAGCAGGTAGCGCTGGACGTCCGGGGAGAAGCCGCGCAAGCGAGCCCACTCCTCGGCCTCGAAGAAGTCACGCGCTCGCTTGCTCGCCCGAGCCGCGGCGACCTTCGCCTCGAGGCGCTGGCCGTTGGCGAGCCGTCGCAGCTCCTTGGCTCGCTCACCCAGTCCACGCCTGCTCGCCCAGAGCGCGAGCCCTTCCACCTGGGCGGTGTCGTTCATGTTGGTCCGCCGGGCGCGCGCCGCATACTCCTCGCGCGGGGTCTGCTTGCGCTCGACCCGGCGGACCATGCTCGCAGGGATCTGGAGCACGCCCCCCCGCACCTCGAGGCTGATCGACCCAGCCCGCTGACTCACGACCCGACCCTCGAGCCGGCGACCGTTGTTGAGGTGAAGGACGTCCCCCGCCGCGAGGCTCCCGAGGGCGAGCACGAGTGACAACGAGAGGAGAGGGGTGGGGAGCTTCATGAGCGAGTCCTTCGTGAGGCGATGGACCTCATACATCGAGGGTATCTGAGGCCGAAAGACTCCACCAGGGAGCGATTCCTTGGAGCCAGAGGGACTTAGGCTTCCCGATCCTGGGTGAGCCGGGAACGTTCGACACAGCGTTCGCGAGGTGCGCGCCAGCGCCCACCAAAGGGTTTAGGCGTCCCGAAACGAATCGTCTCACGAACGTAATCTCGCGCAAGTCACTTCTTGGCAATGGGTTGAGTGCGGACGGAGCTGGCCGAGAGGGGCTGCCGTGCCCGCTGTGCACAGAGTTCGGGGGCGATGGGCTCACGCTGGTTTCATGGTTCGGAAGCGCATCCCTCGTTTCGTTGACAGTCAACGACTTAGCCCTCCCAGCGTCTCTTGGCAACCTCGTTGCACTAGACCCACCGTGTCGAGCAGGAAATCGACCCATTAATGATTCGGGAGGGTGATTCGATGAAGATTCAGACTTACACGGTGGCAGCTTTGGTCGCCTCGACGGCGATGGTTGCAGGGTTGGCTGGTTGCAGCGGCGGCGGCGGCGGCGGTGGCGGCTTCGCCTCGACCACGGCGGGCGCGACCGCGGGCCAGGTGACCTCGGCGCTGCCCACCGTCGACCGCGACGCGAGCGGCTACACGTTCCAGAACGCCTACAACAACGGCGTCCGCAACACCGAGATCACGGCGCTCGAGATCGCGACCGTCGGCACGCAGACCGGCGTGCTGGTCGCCGACGCGCCCTTCAGCAACATTACCGCTGTCGCCAGCGGCACGGCGCCGCAGTTCGAGGTCAAGGCCAGCTACGACGTGCGCAGCTTCGCCACGATCGGCACCGCGACCTACGCCGCGACCGCGAACCGCGACGCCCCCGGCGCCGGTGAGCTCTACGTCCGCGACGCCGGCACTGGCTCCTGGAGCGTCGTCCCTGGCTACGGCGCCGAGAACGAGCTGATCGTGGCTGCCCTCGACAGCGCGACCATGGTCACCGCGGCTGGCTCGATCGCCCGCCCCATGAAGATCGCCGAGAACGGGATCGAGATCGCGGCGATCAACTCCGCGCGTCCGACCGCCGCGCTCGCCTACGACGGCCAGATGTATATCGGCGCCACCGAGAGCGGCGCCACGGGCGGCGCGTGCTCGCTGGTCGCCGTCGCGAGCGGCAGCGCGAACCAGATCTCGCTCCCCGTCGCTGCGATCGGGCAGGGCGTCTTCCAGCGCGTGACGGGCATGGCCACCGCCGACGTGAACAGCGGCGTGAAGGTCCTCTTCGTCTCCGTGGGTGAGTTCGACGACCAGGGCAAGGCCCTCAGCGGCAGCCTCCTGGTGAGCGCCGACGGCCAGAACTTCGAGGCCCTCGCGAGCTACACCGACAAGGCGCCGACCGCCGTGGCCTGGATCGACAGCACGATCTACGTCGGCACCAGCGACGGCGAGCTGCTCTACCGCGACGACAACGGCGACTTCCAGCAGGACAACGTGCCGACCAACCTGGGGATCACCGCCCTGCTCGTCCACGGCACCGACCTCTACATTGGCTGCGAGGATCCCAGCGGCGCCCAGCTCTACCACCGCGTGCCCAACAGCGGCTCGGTGACCCCCGGCCCCGCCCCGACCCCCGGCCCCGTGACCACCGACTACTTCTACAACCCCGATATCGCCGCGATCTTCGCCAGCAAGTGCGCCGCCTGCCACAACGGTGGCGTCCCCGCTGCCGAGGCTTCCTGGCCCCTGACCGACCCGGCGAGCATGCAGGCTGACCACACCGAGGTTCAGAGCCGCCTCGACCTGGCCAACCCCGCCCAGTCGATCCTGATCATGAAGGCCGTCAACGACGCGCCCCACGTCGGCGGCGAGGTGATCAAGAAGACCGACCCCGAGTATCAGGTCCTCGTCGACTGGGTCACCCAGGGCGCCAAGTTCGACAACAGCGGTCCGGCCCCCACCCCCTCGCCCAACACCTTCAACACGGACGTGTTCGGCCTGCTCAGCACCAGCTGCCGCGGCTGCCACGGCAACGGGAGCAACAACTTCAACGCCGGCCCGGACCAGACGGCTAGCTACAACAGCGCGGTCAGCAAGACCAACCAGACCCCCGGCCAGGAGGCCATGAGCGAGCTGCTCCGCAAGGCCTCGCGCAGCAACAACACCGCCCACGGTGGTGGCACGGTCTGGGCCGTTGGCTCGCCCCAATACAACGCGGTCCTCAAGTGGATCGAGGACGGCGTCCTCCGCCAGTAAATCAACGATTCTTCCTGCACCCGAATCCCGAATGAGAGGGCGCGCCGTGAGGCGCGCCCTCTCTGTTTTCTTTCCCAACGGTCTCTCGGCCTCTTCGCCCCGCGATCGCCGCCCCGCACCCTCCTGCCCCCCCTTCCTTCTTTCCTCGCTTCCTGTTTTCCTCCTCCAATCGCTCCGCCTGGAAGCCCTCGCCCAGCGACAGCCCTCCTCCCTCCCCTGCTCGCCCTGGTTCCAGCTCAGCGGATCGTGGATCCTCGAGCCATGAGCGATCCGAAGCCTCTCTTCCTCGCGGGCGAATGGGTCCGCACCCCCTCGACCCGCGCCGTCGTGGCTCCCGGCACGGGCGAGTCCCTGGGCGAGGTGTGCCTGGCCGGCCCCGACGAGGTGGAGCGAGCGGCGCAGGCCGCCTTCGAAGCGCGCCCCCTCGTGGCCGGGCTCCGACACGGAGAGCGGGCCGACCTGCTTCACGCGCTCGCGGACGCGGTCGAGCGCGAGCGAGACCTCCTGGCAGGGACGATCTGCGACGAGGCAGGCAAACCCCTCCCGCTCGCGGAGGGCGAGGTGAGCCGCGCCCTGCAGACCTTGCGGATCGGGGCCGAGGAGGCGACCCGCGTCCACGGAGAGCTGCTCCCCCTCGACCGGACCGAGAAGGGCGCCGGGCGGACCGCCCTCGTGCGGCGAGCCCCGATCGGGGCCGTGCTGGGGATCACCCCCTTCAACTTCCCGCTCAACCTCGCGCTCCACAAGCTCGCGCCCGCCCTGGCCGCGGGGTGCCCCGTCGTCCTCAAGGCCGCGGACCAGACTCCCCTGATCCTGCTGGAGCTCGCGCGGCTCTTCGCTGGGATCGGCGCCCCGGCGGGAGCGCTGAGCGTGCTCAACGCAGAGGTCGCCCAGTCCGAGACCCTCGTGCGCGACGAGCGCTTCGCCCTGCTCTCGTTCACGGGCAGCCCCAAGGTCGGCTACCTGCTCAAGTCGATCTGCGGGCGCAAGAAGGTCCTGCTCGAGCTCGGCGGCAACGCCGGCGTCTACGTGGACCAGGGCGCCGACCTCCAGCGCGCCGCGGAGCGGGTCGCCTTCGGCGCCCTGGCCTACTCGGGGCAGGTCTGCATTTCGGTCCAGCGGATCTACGTCCACCAAGCGGTCTACGCGGACTTCCGCGCGCTCCTCCTGGAGCGCTTCCAGGCGACGCGAACCGGGGCGCCTCGCGAGGAGGGGGTCACCGTCGCTCCCCTGATCGACGAGGCGGCGGCCCAGCGAGTCCTGAGCCTGGTCGAGCGGGCCCGCGCCGCGGGGGCCGAGGTCCTCTGCGGCGGCACCCGCGACGGGGCGAGCGTCGCGCCGACCCTGCTCGAGAACGTGCCCGACGACGCGGACGCCAGCCGCGAGGAGGCCTTCGGGCCCTTGGCCTGCCTGTGCTCCGTCCGCGACGCCGAAGAGGGCTTCGCGCGCCTCGACGACTCACCCTTTGGGCTCCAGGCCGGCGTGTTCAGCGACGACGTGCAGGTGCTCCTGAGAGCCCATGAGCGCCTCGAGGTCGGCGGGATCATTCACGACGACGTGCCCACCTGGCGCGTCGACGAAATGCCCTACGGCGGGGTCAAGCAGTCGGGCCTCGGACGCGAGGGCCTGCGCGACTCGATCCGCGAAATGACCGAACCCCGCCTCCTGGTGCTGCGACAGCGCTAGCCGGTCAGCTCGGAGAGCCCCTGCAAGAAGCGGCCCGTCCTCACCAGTGAGCGTCCGCACCAGCAGACGACGCCCCACAGGAGGAGCCCAGCGACTCCGAGCACGCCCCAGGCGTGCTCGCGCCGCTCCGCCGCCTGCGCTGAGGCCTGGGCCGCTTGCTTCGCCCAGCGCCCGCGCCGCTTCGGCGCCGGTAGATCGATCTTCTCGAGCTTCTTCATGGGACCTCCTATAGGAACAGACTGAGCAAGCTGCCGATCGCGCCGACGAGCTCGAGCACCAGCCACAGGCCGCAGAACCCCGAGGGGGTCACCGGCTCGCTCCTCGGGGACTCGCTCCTCGGGGACTCCACCTGGCGGCGGACCGGCTGCTTCAGGCGCTGACCGGGCTCCACGCCGAGGCCCAGCACCCGCTCGCAGCCGAGCGTGGCGCAGCGGCCGCCGAGCTCGTTGGCGCATTCGACGTGGTAGCGCGTCCCGCAGCCTCCACAGCGGCGTCCTGCCTCCACGATGGCGGCAGAGTCGTGGCAGTAGGGGCAGCGGGCGAGGCTGGGACGGGATACGACGCGGACCTTGGACATAGGCTGGACCTACCGCAAGCGGTGGGCCAGCCGTCAAGTCACCCAGTTATTGACCGACCAAGCACAGCTTATGCGGGCAACCGTCAGTCCGCTGACGGCTGCCGTGGACGAGCTACCGGCTACGAGGGTCGAAGTCGTAGGGGAGGTCGCGGATCCAGTCCTTCCACTGCTGCTCGAGCTCGAGGAACTTCTCGCGCCCGCCGCAGCGCTCCTCCACGACGTCCGCCGTGACGCGGGTCCCGTTCTTGGCCAGGGCGAAGAGGTCGCTGAACCACTTCTGGCAGCGCTTGCGGATCTTCGGGCTATCCCCGTAGTAGAGGACCATGTAGATCAGGCCCCAGGCGTGGGCGTAGTGGTAGGCCGTGAACTGCGGCTGCGGGGTGCGGATCAGCTGCGAGAGCGGGATCAGGTTGCCGGCGGCGATCCCGCGCTTGAGCGAGGACAGGCGGTCGCGCGGCACGAGGCCGATCACCACGTCGTCGCCGTCGTAGTAGGCCGACTCGAAGAGCACGGCCAGGCCCTCGAGGATCCAGGTCGGCGCGTAGCTGAAGCGGCCGCCCAGACAGATGTCCTGGAACTGGTGGGTGCCCTCGTGCGCGAGCACCTCACGGGTCGTGCCCGTGTTGCCGAAGGGGCCGTGGAAGGCGGTCACACGCTTGGTGCCCGTGTTGTAGAAGCCCCCCGTGGTCGGCCCGACGCGCTCCGCGGCGCGGAACTCGTTGCGGCTCGAGTAGATCCAGATCTCGCTCTTGGGGATCCGGCCCTTGGGCAGGAACTCGCGGAACACCTTGAGGAAGCGCCGGTAGTAGCGGTCCATCATGACGCCGTAGCGCTTGGCGTACTCCGACTTGACGTTGGTGCGGATCTTGTAGTGGCGCGACTCGATCACGGGCGCCTCGCCGAACCCGCACACCGCCGTGTTGTCGAGGTACCAGCTCTTGTCCTCCGCGGCGCGAGGTTTGGCCACCTTGGCCCTGGGCTTGGGCTGGGCGGGCTTGGGCTGGCTGGGCTTGGGCGCGCTCGAGGCGCTGGGCTTGGGTCGCCGGACGACTGGCTTCTCCTCGTCCTCCTTCCCGGGCGGGAGGACCCAGTTGCCGTCCGCGTTCTTGACCAGCCCAGCCTTCAAGCGTTCGCGGTCGGCCTTGCTGACCCACTTGCCCTCGTAGAGCACGAGCCCGAGGACCTCGCTGTTGTATTCGTCGTCCGAATACCAGCGCCCCTGGTGCTTGCGGTGGCCGAGGGCCTGGCGCGACTTCTCGTGGTAGGCGTCTGCCTTGATCGCCAGCTCGAAGGCCTTGCGAGCGGACTTGCCGAGGCCCTGCTTCTTGGCCCACTTGCCCGCCGCGTAGAGCTTGTCGGGGTCGCCCTTGCCGGCCTCGAGCTTCCGCTCGAGCTCTCGCTCGAGCTCGGCCGTGCGCACGATCTTGCTGATCTGGTCCCGCCGGACGGTGACGGGCCCGACCTTGGTCTTGATCGTGACGGAGCGCGAGGTCTCCTTGACGATCTTCCCGCGGTACGTGGCGCCGTTCTCCAGCCGGATGACGTCTGCGCGCGCGGGCACAAGCGCGCAAGTCACTGCAATCGCACAGGTAATGGCGGCTGGGACGAGCAGGAGCTTGGGTCGCATAGTCCGGGTCCTCCTCCCGGAGCACCATAGCGCCCCTCGGCGGCGGCGCGTCACGGGAGTGCACCCACCGGCCAAGTAGTCCCGCCCTGGCCACCTTGTTATGCTCCCTGCGTGATCGTGCCCGAGAGCGCAGAAGGCCCTCTTCTCCCATGAGTGAGCCGAGCGTGCCACCTCCTTCCCCCTCGCCCAGCGCCGGGACTCCCCCTGCGCTGACGCACGAGCAGCCGGACGCCCCTCCGGCGCCCGCGCCCCAGGCCGAGGCTGCGCCCCAGGCAGAGGCCCCAGCGCCCCAGGCAGAGGCCCCAGCGCCCCAGCCAGAGGCTGCGCCCCAGCCAGAGGCTGCGCCCCCGGCCGAGGCTGCGCCCCAGCCAGAGGCTGCGCCCCAGCCTCAGGTCCCAGCGCTTCAGGCAGAGGCGGGGCCCGCCCCCTCCGAGTCGGCCCCCACTCGCTCGGGAACCGAGCGCCTCCAGCCGCGCTCCGGGACGGATCGCCTGCCGCCGCCAGACACGCCCCCCGCCGAGGCGGAGCCGAGCAACGGCGCCCAGGCCGCCTACGCCGTCGCCGAGACCCAGCCGGCGCCACGGCCCCTCGACACCTCCCAGCAGCAGCGCCCCGACTCGTCGGCCCAGACGAGGCCGACCCCGGCTCCGACCGAGCGCCCCAGCGAAGGCGAAGAGGAGCTCGCCGGCCACCTGCCCCCCGCGGACCAGCCGGTCCCGGCCCCGGCGCCGGGCGCGCCGGTGCGCCCGCCCTCCGTGGCCCCCAACGGCGCGTCCTCCGGTCAGCACGCGCCGCTGCCCGAGACCCAGGTCGCTCCGCAGATCCCCGGGCCCCCGGCGCGGATTCGCTACTTCGAGGACGCGACCGAGACCTTCGTCCGCACCCTCGACGCAGTCGAGGAGGACGGGATCATTGGCTGGGCCCACGACCGGGTCGACCCCGACACCATGGGCGCCAACGGCCTGACCTGGTATCTGCTGCGCGAGCGCTACAACAAGACCTACCAGTGCTTCTACAGCAAGCGGATGTCCTTCCTCATGAACCGGTCGCTCGCGACCAACTTCATGCCGAGCGGGGTCCTGCAGCGCTGCGAAGCGACCGAGAACCTGGCCGAGATCGCCCACAAGGCGCCTCTGATCATGGTCCTCGACGCGACCTCACCCGAGATCATGACGGACTTCTCGGCGCTCCTGCGGCGGAGCCCCGAGCTGCGCGAGAAGCAGATCTTCTTCGTCGACCACCACCGCAAGGGGAAGTCGGACATCGAGTCGCTCCCCAACGCGTCGGGGATCCGGCTCGAGCACGCGCAGGCGACCTGCTCGATCCTGCTGCACATTCTGCTCAACCTCGGGCTCGACCTGCGCCACGACGAGGAGGCCTTCCGGCTGGCCGTCGTCGCCCAGGCCGGAATCCAGACGGACCTGATCGGCGTCGACCCCAAGGGCTACGCCGACTCGACGCGGGTCGCCCTCGACCACCTCGACGAGATCCTCGGCGAGCGCGGTCGCGGCGTGCTCAAGAAGCTGAGCAAGATCAAGCACCCGCTGACCTGGTATCGCAAGCTCGGCCAGGCCCTGGCCGAGGTCGGCAACTACGACTCCACGATCGCGGTCGCGGGGCTCGGCGTGATCAGCGACACCGGGATCGTGCCCTTCGTGGCCAACCGGCTGATGGAGCTCGGCCCCTTCAAGACGACGATCGTGTTCGCGATCGTCTACGACGTCCTCGACGGCCAGATCGTCTCGGTCGACCTCGACGCCTCGGGTCGCTCCAGCCAGGACACCGAGATCGTCCTCCCCGACCTCTTCCACGACATGTTCTTCGTGACGGACACCGACGGGCGTCGGACCCCCAAGGGCGGCGGGCGCGCCAACAAGCTCCTCGGTGACTTCAGCGGCGCGGGCGCCTCGGTCCCGCTCTCCTACTGGCGCCACCTGACCTGCCGCTCGGTGGACGAGAAGCTGCTCGTGCTCCAGAGCATGGCCTGGCCGACGGAGTTCCTCCGCTTGCGCAACCTGCTCACGCAGCGAATCTCCTCGCTCAAGCCTGAGGAGGTCCGCTCGGTGAGCTCGGTCTCCGTCCTGGACGACCTCAGCGCTTGAAGCTGCCCTGGTACAGCTTCCTCTACCGCCTCTTGGGCGCGCAGGGGACCTTCTGGCTCTGGCTGCTGGTCGTGGCGACCCTGTGGTGGACGACGAAGCCCGCCCTGATCCGCCTCTTCAACCGCAAGCCCCAGGGGTTGACCCACGCGCAGGCCCTCAAGCCCTCGCGGACGGTCCGCTGGGTGCGCGCCGAGGGGCTCGTGCTCGAGCTCGACCGGCGCCTCCTGCTCAGCAAGGACCCCCCCAACCTCCCCCCGCTGCAGCTCCTCCTCGACGCGCGCGGTCCGACCGCGCGCTGGTGGATCGAGACCCGCGCCGAGGCCGACCTCTACGTGGGGCTCGCGCCCACGGCCGCCCTCGGCGGGACCCTGGGGGCCCTGGGCGTCAGCTCCCAGCGGAAGCTGATCAAGCGGCTGGCGCGCCTGGAGGGCGACCCCGAGCCCTTCCTCCCGCCGCCCCAGCAAGCGCTGCTGATCCAGCGCAGCGGGTCCTCCCTCGGTCTCGCCATGGACCCTCCGCCGCCCCCCAGCGACGAGAGCGACGCCGAGCGCTACCGCCGGCGCCTGGACGAGCGGATCGCGCTCCTGCGCGGGCGGGTGTCCCCAGCCACGGTCGAGGGGGTGCTCGATCCGATCCCGCAGGCGATCTCGCGCCGGCTCAAGGACGAGCTCGGAGTCGAGCCCGCGCCCTACCTCCTCCAGGAAGGGGTCAAGCCGAGCGAGCTCGAGACGCGCTTCTTCTTCGCCGCCGCCGCGCTGCTGGTGTTCCTCGCCGCCGGGCTCTACGGAGCGACGCGGGCCCCCCTGGCCCAGGCCGCGGAGGAGTCCGCCGAGGCGACTCCTCCGGAGTCCGTTGACGCTGAGGGCGCCGCGGCGAGTTAACCTGTTCGGTCGGCAAAGGACGGGCCAGTGAGCGGCAAGAGCAAGAGCCGCAGCTCGGCGAGCAAGTCGAAGGGCGAGCGCTCGTCAGGGTCTGCGAAGAAGCGGAGCGGAACGCGCAAGCGCCCCTCCAGCAAGAGCAAGTCGTCCGGCAAGAGCAAGCCCAGCGCGAGCAAGCCCAGCAAGGGCAAGCGCTCGACGGGCAAGCAGCGCGCGGTCAAGCCGCCGGCGGGCGGACCCAACCCGACGATCGCGATCGGGATCGGCGTGACCGTGCTGGGCATGCTCGCCCTCGCGCTCATGATCGCCACGGGCGGCAGCGGCGGCGC
>CALDQK010000215.1 GCA_937911525.1 uncultured bacterium | reverse complement strand
CGGGGCGCGTCCAGATCGCGGCCTGGTGCGCCCCCTCCGCGAAGCTGGCGAGCCGCGCTCCAGCCGGCGACCAGCGCGCCGCCAGCATCGAGCGCATCCAGCCCAGCGCGCGACCCTCGTCGAGGGTCGCCAAGGGCTCGCCGGTCCGGGCGTAGAGGCGCAGCTTTCCGTCCGCGAAGCCAGCGGCCAGGAGGTCGCTTTGGGGGGCGAAGCTGGCGCAGGCGACCCGCTCGGGCCCCTGGAGGGCCGCGAGGCCCCAGCGGAAGGTGCCCCGCACGCCCCACAGGTGGAGCGAGCGGGAGAGGGGTGAGCCGTTGACGTCGATCGGGACGGCCGCCAATCGGCTCCCGTCGGGCGAGGAGAGCAAGCGCCCGTAGCGAAACGCGACGCTCCCTTCGAGGCGCGTGCGCTCGGCTGAGCGGCCGTCCCACAGCTCGACTCCGCGAAAGACGTGGGTCAGGGCCAGGGTCCCGTCCGCCAAGAAGGCCACGTCATCGGGCGGCCGCGGCAGCTCGAGCGGGCGCGCCGGGCCGTCCACCTCGATCACTTGCAGCGCTCCCTCCCGCGAGAGCAGGGCGAGCCGCCGGCTGTCCGCGCTCCAGACCAGGCGCTTGGGCCGGTCGCGCTGGGCGAGCACCGGGCGGACCTCGGGCTCCTGGCCGGGCGACCAGAGCGTGAGGTTCCCCTTCCAGTCGAGGGCCGCCAGGCGGGCTCCGTCCGGCGACCAGGCCAGGTCCACCACGTTCAGCTCGCGCCGCTCCAGCAGCACCCGCCGGAGGTCCGCCGACCACACCCGCAGGCTCCCTCGCCCCGCCGCCAGCAGAGGACCCGGGGCCCAGGCCAGCGAGCGCTCTCCGACGTCGGACACGTAGACCCCGGGCAGGCTCACCAAGCGTTCGCCGGTCGTGGCGTCGCACACGAACACCTCGCCGCCGTCGGTCGTGGCCAGGCGCTCTCCCGCGGGGGACCAGGCAACGTCGCGCACGGCGCCTGCGTGGCTGGTCGTGGTCGTGCGTCTCCAGGCGTTGCGCAGCGCCTTGTCCAGCTCGCCCCGCGCCAGGGGCGAGGGCTTGCGCTCGAGGCCCGCCGCGAGCAAGAGGGCCGCGGCCGACCAGTCCTGCTTCTCGGAGGCCGCGAGGCCGCGCTGCTCGTAGGCTTCGCCCAGACGCAGCTGGGTCTCCTCCAGGCGTGTCTGCGCGAGCTGGCCGAGGCGCTGGGCCTCGTTGCGCTGCCGCTGGGCCTCCTCGCGCTGCTGGCGGGCGTCGTCGCGCTGTCGCTGGGCCTCGTCGCGCTGATCGTCCGCGTCCTCGCGCGCCCGCTCGGCCCGCTGGGTCTGAGCGCGCAGCTGCCCTTGGAACCACAGCAAGCCCGCGATCGTGACCAGCGCGCCGAGGGCGAGGGTCACGCCGAGGGTCTCGGCCGTGGTCCGGTTGCGACGCACCCACTTGCGAGCCCGGTCGGCGAGGGTCGGCGCGCGAGCGGCGATCGGCTCGTGAGCGAGGTAGCGCTCGAGGTCCTCGGCCAGGGCCTGGGCGGTCGCGTAGCGGTCCTCGGCGCGCTTCTCCAGGCACTTGAGCACGATCGTCTCGAGGTCGCGCTCGAGGACGGGGCGCAGGGCGCGCGGCGAAGGGGGCTCCTCGGTCAGGACGGCGTTGATCGTCGCCCAGGCGCTCGAGCCCGCGAAGGGGGCTCGTCCCGTCAGCGCGTAGTAGATGGTCGCGCCGAGCGAGTAGACGTCGGCGCGTCGGTCGAGCCGCTCGAGGTCGCCCTCGGCCTGCTCGGGAGGCATGTAGGCCGGCGTGCCCATGACCTGCCCGGTCTGGGTCAGCCCCTCCTCGGCATCGACGTCCTTGGCCAGGCCAAAGTCGGTGATCAGGGGCTGGCCCTCCTGATCGAGGAGCACGTTGTCGGGCTTGAGGTCGCGGTGCAGGATCGCGTGGCCGTGCGCGAAGGAGAGCGCGCGCGCCAGCTCGGCGCCGATCCGGGCCGCCTCGCGCGGCGCGAGGGGTCCCTCCTCCTCGACCTCGCGCCGCAGCGAGCGGCCCTCGATCAGGTCCATCACGATGTAGGGCTGGCCCTCGGACTCACCGACCTCGTGGACGCCGACGATGTTCTTGTGGCGTAGGCGCGCGGCGGCGCGGGCCTCGACCTCGAAGCGCTG
>CALDQK010000214.1 GCA_937911525.1 uncultured bacterium | reverse complement strand
TGGGCGTGCGGGAGGCTTGCTCTGGCCCGGGGGGCGTGGGGTCGGCGAGGGCTCGCTGCGCGTGCGCAGGCGAATCGATGTCGCGGCAGGCGACGAGGCCCGCGGAGCGGGCCAGGTAGTGGGTCGCGTCGGAGCGCCAGCGCGGGCTGCTGCCGCGCTTCAGTCGACTTCCTGGGGCTGTTAACCTCCTCGCCTGCAAGGAGACACCATGAGCGACAACCCGCTGCTCTACACGGGGAGGACCCCCCGCTTCCGCTCGATCCAGCCCGCCCACGTCGAGCCCGCCGTGCGCCAGCGGATCTCGGAGTACGAGGCCAAGCTCGAGGAAGTGCTCGGCCAGGAGGACCCCCACACCTGGGCCACCCTGATCGAGCCGCTCGAGGCCGTCGACGAGGCGCTCGGCCTGACCTGGGGCCCCGTCGAGCACCTCAACAGCGTGATGAACAGCGACGAGCTGCGCGAGGCCTACAAGGCGACCAAGCCCCTGCTGACCGAGTTCGTCTCCAAGATCGGCCAGGACGCGCGCCTCTACGCCGCGACCCAGCAGGTGCTCGACAGCGACGAGGGCCTCGACGAGGTGCAGCGGCGCGTGCTCGAGCTCTCGGTGCGCGACTTCCGCCTGGCGGGCGTGGACCTCCCCGAGGACAAGAAGGCCCGCTACCGGGAGATCCAGGTCGAGCTGAGCCAGCTCAGCAACGACTTCCAGGACCACCTGATCGACGAGACCAAGGCCTACAAGAAGGTGATCGAGGACCCCGCCCAGGTGGAGGGCCTCCCCGAGAGCCTGCTCGACCTGGCGCACGCCCAGGCCCTCCAGGACGACCCCGAGGCCCCCGAGCAGCGCTGGACCTTCACGCTCCAGGCGCCTTCGGTCGCGCCCTTCCTCCAGTTCCAGCCCAAGCGCGAGCTGCGCGAGGAGCTCTATCGGGCCTACACGACCCGCGCGACCGAGGGTGAGCTCGACAACTCGCCCCTGATCGACCGGATCCTCGAGCTGCGCGTCGAGCTGGCCCAGCTGCTCGGCTTCGAGAACTACGCCCAGCTCTCGCTCGAGACCAAGATGGCCAAGGACCCCGCCCAGGTCGTCGAGTTCCTCAACGACCTGGCGGCCAAGAGCAAGGCCTTCGGCGAGCAGGACGTCGCGGCCCTGCGCGAGCGGGCCCAGCAGGACGGCGTCGAGGACTTCCAGGCCTACGACAAGGCCTACTACCGCGAGCTGCTCCGCCAGGAGCGCTTCTCCTTCTCGGACGAGGAGGTGCGCCAGTACTTCCCGCTCCCCAAGGTGCTCGAGGGCCTGTTCTCGATCCTGAGCCGCCTCTACGGACTGCAGCTGAGCGACGTGACCGGGAGCGACGAGCACGAGACCTGGCACGACGACGTGCAGGTGCTGCGGGTCGACGACGAGCAGGGCCTGCGCGGCTTCCTCTACCTCGACCTCTTCTCGCGCGACGGCAAGCGCCAGGGCGCGTGGATGAACGAGTGCCTGGCGCGCAAGCGGCGCCGCGACGGGACGGTCCAGGCCCCGGTGGCCTACCTGGTGTGCAACTTCGCCAAGCCCGTCGCGGGCAAGCCGAGCCTGCTCCGCCACGGCGAGGTCGAGACCCTCTTCCACGAGGCCGGCCACTGCCTGCACCACGTGCTGACCAAGGTCGACTACCGCCAGGTGTCGGGGATCAACGAGGTGCCCTGGGACGGCGTCGAGCTCCCCAGCCAGTTCCACGAGAACTGGGTGTGGCAGCCCGAGGGCCTGTCCCTGGTGGCGGGCCACCACGAGACCGGAGAGCCCCTGCCCCAGGCGCTGCTCGACAAGATGCTCGCGGCCAAGAACTACCAGAGCGGCGCGGACATGCTCCGCCAGCTCGAGTTCGCCCTCTTCGACCTCGAGCTGCACTCGGACTACCAGCCGGGCGGCGAGAAGAGCGTCCAGGACGTGCTCGACGGCGTGCGCGAGCGGGTGGCGCCGCTCAAGCCGCCCGCCTACGACAAGTTCCAGAACGGCTTCGGGCACATCTTCTCGGGCGGCTACGCGGCCGGCTACTACAGCTACAAGTGGGCCGAGGTGCTCGCCGCCGACGCCTTCTCGCGCTTCGAGGAGGAGGGCCTGTTCTCGCCCGAGGCCGGCAAGGCCTTCCGCGAGACGATCCTCGAGCAGGGCGGGAGCCGCGAGCTGATGGACCTCTACGTCGAGTTCCGCGGCCGCGAGCCCAGCGCCGAGGCGCTCCTGCGCCACTCGGGCCTGGTCGGCAGCCCGAGCTAAGTGAGCGACGCGCCCCCCAGCTCGGCCGGCCAAGCGGTGTTCCGCTTCCTGCTGATCGGCTGGGTGGTGGCGGTCGTGGTCGTGATGATCGTGGCCGGGGTCCGCCTCTTCGGAGGCGGCTCCTCGATCGCCGAGCCCCTGGCGCGCGAGTGTCGGGCCCTGGCGGCGGCCTGCAGCGCGACCACCACGATCAAGCCCGGGACGCCCGAGTTCGAGCGCCTGGGCGAGACACTGCGCGGGCTCGAGCCGCGCGAGGTGTGGGTCGGCGAGGACGCAGTGGTGATCTCGCTCTCGGAGGGGGACACGGGCTACGTGGTGGCGCGGGTCACGACGGCCTCGATCGTGCCCGAGTCGGTCCACGAGATGAGCGTGATCTATCGCCCGCGCGGCCCAGGGATCTGGTTCACGCGGCCCTCGCGCTCGAAGCGCTAGCTCAGCTCCCGAATCACCTCGATGAAGGCCTCCGACAGGGTCGGGTGGTACCAAGGGATCGTCGCCATTTGCCGCACGGTCCCGCCCAGGCGCATCACCGTGGTCGGGATGTGGATCAGGTCGTCCGCGCGCGGCCCGAAGATCTGGCAACCCAGCACCTTCCCCCCCTCCGGCTCGGCCACCAGGCGCACGAAGCCGTGCTTGGCGCCGACCACGATCCCGCGGCCCTGGCGGGGGAAGTCCTTGCGGGCGGCCTTGAACGCGACGCCCTGCTCACGGAGCTCCTGCGGGGTGCGGCCCACGGTGGCGACGACGGGGTCGCTGAAGATCACCTCCATGGGCGGGGTGTCCTGGTCGTAGCGCTCGACGGGCTCCTCGCCCCGCGCGACGGCGGCCGCGTTCTTGCCGGCCACGATCCCCTCGAGGTTGGCCTCGTGCAGGATCGCGCGCTGGGCGGTCGTGTCGCCGGCGACGAAGATGTGCGGCTGGGCCGTGGTGCGCTGGTCGAGCCCGACGCTGGTGATGTCGTCGAGGGTCAGCCCCGCCGCCTCGATGTCCAGCCCCTCCACGGCCGGGATCCGGCCGGTGGCGTTGAGGATGTGGCGCACCTCGTGGACCTCCTCGCTCCCGTCGGGGAGCTTCAGGGTCACCCGCGCGCCGGCCTCGCAGGTCACGACCGACTGGATCGGCGAGTTGGGCCGGACGCTCATCTCCTCGGCGAAGGCCGCGGCCAGCTCTTCGCCCAGCTCGGGGTCCCAGCCGTGGAACCAGGGCGAGCGGCTGGTCACGACCACGCGGGTGCCCATCCGCGCCAGCCACTGGGCGAACTCGAGCCCGACCGCGCCGGCGCCCTCGACGAGCACGCTCTCGGGGGCCGCGCTCAGCTGGAACATGTCGTCGCTGTCGAGGAGCACGTCCGCTGGCGCGTCGTAGGGGAAGGGGCGGACCACCGAGCCCGTCGAGATCACGACGGCCTTGGCCTCGACCTCCTCGCCGCCCACGTCGAGGGTGTGCGGGCCGAGGAAGCGAGCCCGCGCGCGACGCAGCTCGTAGCCCCCGCCCTCGAGGCTGCCGACCTTGGCCCGCTGGAAGCGCGCCACGAGCCGGCGCATGCGCTCCATTTGGGCGGGGAAGTCGACGACCGGCTCGGGGACCTGGATCCCGAAGCGGGCCGCGTCGCGGATGTCGTGCACGCGGTGCGCCGTCTCGAGCAGGGTCTTGGTCGGCATGCAGCCGCGCAGGATGCACAGCCCGCCCAGCTCCTCGCCGCCCTCGACCGCGAGCACCTTGGCGCCAGCGTCGTGCGCGCGAGAGGCCGCGCGCGAGCCGGCGCTGCCGACCCCGATCACCACCACGTCGTAGGACTCAGCCATGGGCCTCCTCTGCGTTGGCCGCGAGGTTACCCGCAGTCCCCTCCTCCGCGGAGGGGAAGCTCAACCAGCCGACCTGGGCCATGGCAGGGATCCAGAGGATGTCCGCCAGCAGCGCGACCACGAAGCAGAGCGGCAGGAGCGTGCCGAGCATGCGCATGAAGAAGTAGTCGCTGATCAGGAAGGGCAGGAAGCCGCAGGACAGGATCAGGGTGGTCATCACGATCCCGCGCCCGGCGAAGCTGAAGGTGCGCCCGATCGCCTCCGAGGCGGGCCCGGGGCGGCGCGACTCGAGTCGGTAGCGGACGAGGAAGTGGATCGTGTCGTCGACGCCGATCCCCAGGGCGATGTAGCTGAGGGCGATCGTGTCGCTGTCGACGGCGTCCCAGAACAACCCCAGGCAGGCGCCGAGCACGGCGAGGGGCATCAGGTTGGGGAGCATCGAGACCAGCCCCACCCGCAGCGAGCCCAGCCCGAACATCATCAGCAGCGCGATCGTGACGCAGGAGATCAACAACCCGTCTTGCTGGGCCGCCACGACCACGTCGAGGAAGTCGCCGAACAAGACCATCAACCCCGTGGTCTCGACCTCGTCCCCGCTCAAGTGCTGCTTGGCCAGGGCCTCGATCTCGCGCCCGATCTCGGCGTTGGTCCGCATCCCCGTGCCAGCCGGGTAGACCACGACCCGCAGCCGGCCCTCCTCCTGGTCGAGGACCCCGCGCAGCTGATCGTCCTTGGCCAGCTTCGCGAGGCGCAGGAGGCCGCTCACGCGCCGGGGGTCCTCGGGGAAGCCGGCGTCGGGCGGCGGCAACGGGCGAGTGGCCCGGTGCAGGACGACCAGGGCGTCGATCACGGAGCTGGCGCCGCGGACGCCCTCGACCTGGAGGACCGCGCGCTGGAAGGCGGCCACCCTGGCCAGCCAAGCGGGGTCCTCGAGCTGGTCGGGGCTGGGGGCCTTCACGTAGACGTGCAGCGCGTCGGCGGCGAGGAAGTTGCGCAGGAACCACTCCTGGTCCTGGCGCACGGGGTTGCTCGGGCGGAGGCGGGCCTTGAAGTCGGTCTCGATCCGCAGCCGGCTGGCCCCCCAGATCGAGAGGAGCGTGACCAGGAAGAACCCGCCGATCACGAGCCAGGGCTTGCCGACGGCGAGCCGCTCGCAGCGGGCGAGGGCGCCGTCGAGGAGGCCCTGCAGGCGCTCGGTCAGGCCGCGGCGGGCCCCGCTCTGGCGCAGCGGAGCCGGCTCGGGCAAGAGGCTGAACAGGATCGGGACCAGGGTCACGGCCAGGAGCAGCGCCACGCCGACGCCCAGGCCGAGCACCACGCCCAGGACGCGGAACACGGGCACGGGGAGGAAGCTGAGGCAGAAGAAGCCGACGAAGGTCGTGATCGAGGTGAACAGGCAGGCGCGCCCGACCTCGGTCGCTGAGGCGAGGATCGCCGCCTCCTTGTCGTGCCCCTCGACGCCGAGCTCCATCAGGTAGGCGCTGCAGAGGTGGACGATGTCCGAGAAGGAGATGATCAGGATCACCGCGGGGACGGCGCCCATCATCACGTTGAGATGCGGGTCGATCGCGACGGCGACACCCAGAGTCCAGATCACCGCCACGGCCGCGACGCCCAGGGAGACGGCGGCCGGCCACAGGCGCCCGAAGAGCGCCCACACCGAGAGCAGGAGCACCAGCCCGACCAGGGGCGTGGTCACGGCCAGCGCCCAGAAGGTCTGCCGGAAGACCTCGGCGACCATGGCCGGCATGCCCGCCGCGTGGACCTGCCCGGCCCGATAGCGCTTGCCGACGCGCGCGAGGATCTCGGCCACGAGGTCGGGGATCCCCTCGGCGGACTCGGTCGCGGCGGGGTCCAGCTCGACCAGGATCGCGGCGGACTGCCCGTCACGGCTGATCAACAGCCCGCCGACCAGGGGGTCCGCGCGCAGGCGCTCGCGCAAGGCGTCGGCCTGGCCGGGTTCGGCGAGCGCTTGCTCGAGGTAGCGGCGCGGCTGCGGGAGGAGCGGGCCCGGCTCGAGGTAGGCCGCGTCGAGGAGCGAGTAGACCCGGCGCACGCTCGAGAGCGAGCGGAGGTCGGCCACGGTGGCCTCGAGGCGCTGGGTTCCGGGGGGCTCGAAGAGCTCGGGGTCGCTGATCCCGAGCGCGAGGATCTCGTCGCTGCTGAAGCGCTCGCTCAGGACCTGGTAGCGGGCGAAGCCGGGGTCCTCCCCCAGGAAGAGCTCGCCCAGCGAGCTGGCCAACACCGCCCGACTCAGGCTGGCGACGCCGGCCAGGGTCAGCAGCGCGCACAGGGCCAGGATCGGGACCCTGCGGCGCAGAATGAAGCGGACGAAGCCTTCCACGCGGGGGAGGATACGCCGGGGACCCGGGCCCCGCTGCCGCGGCGAGTCCGCCTTGCTCTCGTCCGCCGGATGACCTACACAGGGCTCCCTGGGAGGACTCCATGAGAACGACCCTGATCGCCTCGACCCTGCTGCTCGCCACCCTGTGGGCCGCTCCGGCGCACGCCGAGCGAGCCTCGCTCGCGGTGCTCCCCGCCCGCTGGGGCAAGGGCGCCGACGCCCGCTGGCGCCGCGACCTCGACCTCGATGGGCTGACGCGCTCGCTCCTGCAGGCCCTGACCAAGACGCAGAAGTTCGACCTGGTCGAGCGGACCAAGCTCAACCGCGTCCTCGAAGAGCAGAAGCTGACCGACCTCGGCCTGACCGACCCCAAGCGCTCGATCCAGGCCGGCAAGCTGATCGGGGCCGACTTCCTGCTCCTGGCGCAGGTCAGCAGCTGGGAGCTCGTGGGCAGCGTCAAGCAGGTCCCGATCAGCAACACCTGGCTGCACGAGCGCGAGCTGCGGCTCGTCGTCGACCTGAGGATCGTGGCGGCCGAGACGGGCAAGGTCGTCCTCGCCGAGCGGGTCGAGGAGGACCTGGCTTGGCGCCAGCAGGCCAAGGTCCAGCTCCCGCTCCTGATCGAGAGCCGGCACAAGGACCTGCTCGTCGAGCAGGGGGTCGCCTCGATCCTGGCCAAGGTCCTCGAGGCCTTCCCGATGAAGGTCATGCTCGCCAAGGCCGACGGGACGGTGTTCGTCAACCACGGCGCCGGGACAGGGATCGAGCCGGGACACGTCTACGACGTCTGGAAGCGCGGCGAGGCCCTGGTCGACCCCGACACGGGCGAGGTCCTCGGCCACGACGAGACCCGGATCGGCCGGATCGAGATCACCAAGGTCGAGAAGCGCTTCAGCCGCGCCAAGCTCCTCGAGGGCCGGGTGGACAAGGGCGCCGTCTGCAAGCGCCTGAGCGGGGACCCCAAGGAGTGGCCGCCCGTCGAGCGAGGTGGCCAGTGAGGGGCGCGCTCTCGCTGCTCCTCGCGCTGAGCCTGGCCGGCGCGGCCCTCGGCCAGGAGCCGCCCCCGCAGCCCGAGCCGGCCCCGGAGGCGGAGCCGGCGCCCGAGCCCGAGCCAGCCCCAGAGCCCGAGCCGGCCCCAGAGCCCGAGCCAGCCCCGCAGCCCGAGCCGGCCCCTCCCGCTCCCGCCGAGCCCAGCGAGCCGGCCAAGCCGACGGTGGCCCTGGTCCCCCTCCGCTTCGCCCCCGAGACCTTGCGTCGCGTGGCCGGACAGACCCAGCTCTTGATGCAGCGCTTCTCCATGACGGCGCTCAACAACAAGCTGCTGACTCGGCTGGTCCAGGCCAAGCGCTTCACGCTCCTCGAGCGCGAGCAGGTCGACGCGATCGAGCGCGAGCTCGGCCTCGCGGGTCAGGGGCTGGCCGACGCGACCAAGGCGCTCAAGCCAGGCCAAGTGCGCACCGCGCGCTACCTGGTCACGGGTGAGATCTCGGCCTTCGACCTCTCGCTCCAGCGGGACCGCGTGCCTCATACGGCCCAGACCCGCGAGGTGCTGCGAGCCTTCGTGGTGGTCGACCTGCGCGTGATCTCCACCCAGACCAGCGAGATCCTGGGCGCGCACGCGGTCAAGGTCCGCTGGCGCAAGCCGGCGCCCGCGACCCGCGACTCGCTCCCGACCGAGCTGGTGGACGACCTCCAGCGGGACCTCTGCGACCGGCTCTACGTCAAGACCCTCGACGTGCTCGCCCCCGCGCGGGTCGTGCAGGTCGAGGGGCAGCAGGCCTACCTCGACCGCGGCCGGGGCGAGGGCTTCGCGGTGGGTGATGTGCTCGAGGTGGTGACCAAGGGCAAGGAGATCCGCTCGCCGGAGGGCGAGCTCCTCGGCACGGCGGCGCCCGTCGTCGCCAAGGTCAAGGTCGTCTCGCTCCAGGCGCGCCTCGCGACGCTCGAGGTCCTCTCGGGCAAGCCCGTCGTCGGCGCGCTGTGCCGCCGGGTCAAGGGACCCGCCGCCGAGCCCAAGAAGCGCGGCCCAGAGGGCTGGTAGCTCTCGGGCCCCTCGCGGATCGCCGGTCCAGCTACTGCCCAGTTCCGCTACGGCTGCCGCTGTCGCTCGCGAGCGCCAGCCACCGCGCCTTGCCAGGGTGGCGCCCCCGTCATGAGGGTGCAGCTCACCCAGGCGCCAGCTAGTGCTGGCGCGGCCAACGTGCAACCGCCCCGCCCGCCCCGTTCAGGGCGCTCTCGAGTCGTGCCTCAGCGGGAATGGTGAGCGCGTTCGTGCGCTCAAAGTTTTCAAGGCGTGGAAGGTCACACCTCTTGCAGCGCGAACGCGCCACCGATTCCCGAGCCCAAAGATGGGGGGTCTGGGGGGGCACCGCCCCCCCCAGGAAACACAGCTAGTGCTTCTTCTTGGTCTTGTCCTCGAGCGGGGGTGAGGTCGCCCGCAGGGGCTCCTCGACCGTCGAGTTCGGCTTGGTGATGTAGACCTGGAGCGCGACCTCGAGCGCGGGGCCCTGCATGTAGTCGAGGACCAGCTTGTGGTCGCCCTTCTTCAGCTTGACGATCCGCATCACCTCCTTGGGGCCGTGCAGACCGTCGTTGTCGAGGCACACCTTGCCGTTCAGGTAGAGCCGGCCCGCGTCGTCGCTGATCATGCGGATCCGATACTTGCCCGTCTTCTCGACCCGGAAGGTGCCGCGGTAGCGGATCGCGAACCACTCGAAGCGGTCGTCGAGGCCGGGGAAGCCCTCCGAGAAGTTGCGGGGGGCGATGTCGAACACCTCGGTGTAGATCTTGCCGGTCGGCTTGAGCGTGCGGAAGTCGGGCAGGCGCTGGGTGTTCTTGGGGACGAAGTAGACCTCGCCCGTGAACACGAGCTGCTTCTTGCGCACCTTGGTCGTGCCGAAGTTGCTCGCCTTGGGCGCAGGCTTGGCGCCGCCGCCGGTCTGGACGCGGCCGACCTGGACCAGCGAGTTCTTGCCGCCGTGGCCGTCGGGCTCGCTCTCGCTGTTGTCGGGGTCGTGGGTCCAGTTGGAGCCGTCGACAACGAACTTGTAGAGGTGCTTGCCGGGCGGCAGGTCGAGGGTCAGCTCCCAGGTGCCGTCGCCGTCGGGGTCCGCGAGCTCGGTCTCGAGCTTCCACTCGTTGAAGGTGCCCGCCACGTGGACGGACTTGGCCGCGCCCGGCTTGTAGCGGAAGGTCACCTTGGTGCCGCTCGCAGCGGCCGAGGCGTGGGCCGAGCCGGCAGCGAGGGCCAGGAGCAGGGCGGGGAGCGCGAGTCGGGAGAGGCTTCGGGTCATGGGACAGACCTCCTCTTGCGGGAGTAGAGGCCCCTCGGCCAGGATCCGGACAGATGTCCCTTGGTCCAGCACCCACAGGGACTTAGGCTCCCTCCATGGCACGAGCCTCTTGGGTCCTGGTGGCGCTGCTGATCGCTCTCGCGGGCCCCCTCGGGGCTCAGACGCTCCCGCTGACCCCCGAGGAGCAGCGCTGGCTCGACAGCCGCCCCCTCGTTCGCCTGGGACCCGCCCCCAACTTCCCTCCGGTCGAGTTCTTCGACGCGCAGGGCGCCTACCGCGGGCTGACGGCCGACGTGATGCGAATCGTGGAGCAGCGAACGGGGCTGCGCTTCGAGGTCGTGCGCTGCGAGAGCTGGCAAGAGGTGCTCGACCGGACCGAGCGGCTCGAGATCGACGCTTGGGCCGAGGCAGCTGTGACCCCCGCCCGCGCCGAGCGAATGGACTTCACCCGGCCCTATATCGAGCTGCCGACGGCGATCCTCGGCCGCGACGACCGCGTGGGCGGCGTCTCGCTCGCCTCGCTCCGCGAGGAGCGGGTCGTCGTGGTCCGCGGCTACGCGACCCACGACTACCTGCAGCAAGAGCTGCCCGGCCTGCAGCCGATCCTGGTGCCGGACCTCGAGACCGGCCTGCGCCTGCTCTCCTTCGGGGGCGCCGACTCGATGGTCGCGAGCCTGGCGCCGGCCAGCTACTACATTCAGCGACTCGGCATCACCAACCTGCGCGTGATCGGCGAGGCCGACTTCTCCTGGAAGCTCGCCTTCGCCTCCAGACGCGGGCTGCCGCACTTGCGCGGGATCGTGCAGAAGGCCCTCGACACGATCCCGCCGGCCCGCATGCAGGAGCTCCGTCAGCGCTGGCTGACCCTCGAGCCGCAGCCCTGGCGCCCCAGCCCCCTGCAGGTCCTGGCCGCCCTCGCCAGCCTGGCCCTCCTGCTCGCCTCGAGCGCGCTCTGGATCAACGCTCAGCTGCGCCGGCGGATCGAGGCCTCGACCGCAGACCTGCAGCGCTCGCAGCGCGCGCTCCAGACCCTCCTCGACGCGGTCCCCATGGCCCTCTTCGCCGTCGACGCCGAGGGCCGGGTCGTCGAGACCAACGCCCGCAGCCGCCAGCTCTTCGCCCCCGGCGAGGACCCCAAGGACCGCCTGACCAGCTCCTCGATCCACGGGCGGCTGCTGGTCGAGTTGCTCTTCCCGGGCCACCCGACCGCCCTGGACGGCCTCCTGCGCGACGCCCTGGCGGGGACCCCGCAGCGCTGCGAGCGCGAAGCGCGCCTCCCCGACGGCTCCCCCCTCGACCTCGAGCTCTCGCTCGAGGCCGTGACCCTCGGCGAGATGCCGGTCGTGCTCGTCAGCGCGCGCGACCTCTCGGACCAGCGCCGCCTGGGCCGCATGCAGAGCGAATTCCTCTCGACCGTGACCCACGAGCTGCGGACGCCCTTGACCTCGATCTACGGCTCGCTGCGGCTGCTGGAGGCGCTCCCGCTCGACGCGGAGGAGTCCCGCGACCTGGTCCGGGTCGCGACCCGCAACGGCGAGCGCCTGCTCCAGCTCGTCGACGACGTGATCGACGTCGAGCGGCTCAACCGCGGGCAGCTCCCCTTCGAGCTCGCCCGCGAGCCCCTGCGAGACCTCCTCGAGCGCGCCGTCGCCGACAACGCGCCCTACGGAGAGCGCCTTGGGGTGCGCTTCGTGCTCGGCGAGGTCCCCCAGGCCGAGGTGCTCGTCGACGCGGAGCGGGTAGCGCAGGTCCTGGCCAACCTGCTCTCCAACGCCGCCAAGTTTTCCCCCGCCGGAGGTGATGTCGAGGTGTGGGGCGAGCTCGGCGAGGAGGACCGCGCGCGGGTGATCGTGCGCGATCACGGCCCGGGGATCGCCGAGGACTTCCAGCCCCACGTCTTCGAGCGCTTCGCCCAGGGCGGCACGCCGAGCGAGCGCTCGGGCGGCACGGGCCTGGGGCTCTCGATCTGCCAGGAGATCGTGCGCCACCTCGGCGGCACCATCGAGTTCGAGACGGAGGTCGGCGAGGGCACGACCTTCATCGTCGAGCTCCCCGTGGCGCGGCAGCTGACGGTCTCCTGATCCCTCCGGAACGCCACGAGCCCCGGCCTGGGGCCGGGGCTCGCGGTGACGTGGTCCGAAGAGCCTAGCGGCGCCCGAGCAGCCGCTCGGCCTGGCCGATCAGCTCGACCAGCTCGGCGCGGCGGCCCTGAGGGTCGGCCCCCAGGGCCCCCTGGGCCAGCTCGCGGGCCAGGGGCAGGCTGGCCTGGCCCTTGTGCTCGCTCTCGCGGAGCACCAGCCCGAAGGTCAGCACCGCCGAGCCGAAGCGGAAGGCCTCGCTGGCCTCGGCGTAGCGCTTGGGCTGACCCGGGACGGCGACCTGGCGCAGCTCGCTCTTCTCCGCCTCGGGGCGCTTGAAGCGGACCTTGACCGCCGCCAGGGCCTGCTCGCCGGTCGGGCGCTGGAACTGGAGCGGGTCGACATCGCCGGGCTTGCCGTCGGCGGGGACCAGCTCGTAGAAGGCCGTCACGGTGTGGCCGGCGCCGACGTCCCCCGCGTCCTTGGCGTCGTCGTTGAAGTCGCGGGCCGCCATGACCCGGTTCTCGTAGCCCAGCAGGCGATAGGAGCCGACCCGGGCCGGGTTGAACTCGACCTGCAGCTTGAGGTCCTTGGCGATCGAGAGCAGGGTCCCAGACATTTGCTCGACCAGGACCTTGTGGGCCTCGCGGTCCGAGTCGATGAACGCGTAGCTGCCGTTGCCCTTGTCGGCGAGCTGCTCGAGGCGGTGATCGGCGGGGTTCATCCCGAAGCCCAGCACGCTCAGGAACACGCCGCTCTTGGCCTTGGCCCGGATCAGCGCGTCAAGGGCGGCCGAGGAGCTGGCGCCGATGTTGAAGTCGCCGTCGGTGGCCAGGATCACGCGGTTGGCGCCGCCTTCGACGAAGCCGCCGACCGCCACCTGGTAGGCCAGCTCGATCCCGCCGGCCCCGTTGGTCCCCCCGCCCGCCTGGAGGCGATCCAGCGCGCCCAGGATCCGCTCGTGGTGGTCCCCCGCGGTCGAGGGCAGCACCACGCCCGAGGCGCCGGCGTAGACCACGATCGCGACCCGGTCCCGCTCGTCGAGCTGCTCGACCAGCTGCGTGAAGGCCCGCTTGAGCAAGGGCAGCTTGTTGGGCGCGCTCATGGAGCCCGAGACGTCGAGCAGGAACACCAGGTTGCTCGGCGGCCGCGCCTCGCGCTCGATCTCCTTGCCCTTGACCGCGACGCGCAGCAGCTGGTGCTTGGGCTCCCAGGGGCAGGTCGCGAGCTCGCTCGTGACGGCGAAGGGCGTGTCGGCGTTCTCGGCCGGCGGCGCGTCGCCGTAGTCGAAGTAGTTGACCAGCTCCTCGAGCCGGACCGCGCTCACGGGCGGCTTGGTGTGGCGCCTGAGGTAGTTGCGCACCGCCGCGTAGGCCGCCGTGTCGACGTCGCTGCCGAAGGTCGAGAGGGGCGAGGCCGCGACCGTCCTGAAGGGGTTCTCGGGCAGCCCCTGGTGGCGCGGGCCGCGGGGGGGCTGCTCGAGCGAGAAGGTGCCGAGCCGAGCGTGCGCCTCACGCACCGCATCCGGATCGGCGGAGAGTTCCAGCACGGCCCCGCTGTAGAGGACCTGCGGCTCGGGAGTCCCGCGCAGCTCCAGCGCGCGCTTGAACTCGGCCTCGGCCGGAGCGCTGCTCCACGCAGGGTCGTACTTCGCGCTGTCCTCGTCGCCAGTGGCGGCTCCGAGCACCGCACCGTCGATCCGGTCCGCGCTAGGGCCGATGGCGCCCGTCAGCGCTCCTCGCAGCTGGAGGAACCCCAGACCGGCGGTCAATCCGACCACCGCCGCGGCTGCGATCCACTTGGGCGGCGGCACGCGGAAGAAGCCGCGGCCGCCCTGGGCGGCGCTCACGCGGCCCGAGCTCTGGCCCCGAGCGCGGCGCTCGATCCGGGCACGGCTGAGCTCATCGAGCTCGGGGCAGGGCTCCTGGCTCAGCTCGCCCTCGAGCTGCCCAGCCAGAGCCTGGATCGCGTCGACCTCCGCGAGGAGGTCGGGGTCGGCGCCGAGCTCCGCCTCGAGCTCGGCGCGCTCCTCGGCGCTCAGCTCGTCGAGGGCGAAGGCGGTCAACTTGGGGTCGTCTGCGAGATCGTTCATGGCGAGCCTCCTAGCCCTGCACTGCGACGTCGGCCTGCAGCTGACTGCGCAGGCGCTTGATCGCGACGTGGAGCAGGTAGCCCACGTTCCCGACCGAGGTCTGGGTGATCTGAGCGATCTCCTTGTAGGAGCAGCCGCTCTGGAACTTGAGCAGCACGACCTCGCGCTGCTTGCCGGGCAGCTCGTCGACGAGCTCCAGCAGCTGGCTGCTGGTCTCGCTCCGCTCTGCCACCGCGACGGGGCTGGGCGCCCCGCTGGTCTGCGCGCCTAAGCGCTCGTCGTCGTTGGTCGCCATCCGGCCCTCCTTCTTGCGCACGTCGAAGGCCCGGTTGCGACAGACCGTGAACAGCCACGCCCGCGCCTTGCCTTCGACTTCGTCGCGGGGCTGCTCGCACAGTCGCAAGAAGGTGTCCTGCACCACGTCCCGCGCCCGCTCCTCGTCGCGCAAGAGCCGCCGCGCGTAGCGCAGGAGCGGACCCTCGAAGCGTTCGAGCAGATCGAGCAGCCACGCGGCGTGCGCGGCATCCCGGGCGTGGCGCTGGACCACCGACATCAACAGCACGGGCAACCCCTTCGTCATGCACCACGACCGAGGCGCCGAGTTCTTGGGTTGGAATCCGAGAAACGCCGCAAGTCGTGGCAGGAGAGCCGCTTCGAGCGTAAACGCAGCGGGGCGCGGGGAGGGATCGGGCAGGCCGAATCGCGAAGGAGCTGTCGCTCTCGCGCCAGCTCCCTCTGGTTCGATGTTGAACGGAGAAAACTGGAAAACTCGCAGGAGGCAGCTCCGCCGAGCACTGAGCTCGCCTTCCAGTTTCTAGTTCTCCCCCTTCGTATCTCCGAAACGCGAAGGAGCTGTCGCTCGTCGCGACAGCTCCTTCTTGTCTCTAGCCGAGCACGAGTTGGGCGCGAGCTAGAACTCGTTCAGCGTCGGAATGATGATGTCCAGCGCCTCGTCCAGCTGCTCCTTGGTGATCGTGAGCGCGGGCGCGAAGCGAATCGTCGTCTCGTGGGTGTCCTTGGCCAGGACGCCCTTGTGCTGGAGCGCGACGGCCGCGTCGTGAGCGATGCCGGTCTTGAACTCGACGGCGAGCATCAGGCCGCGCACGCGGGTCTCGGCCAGGTTGTCGGTCGTGATCTCCTTGTCGAAGCGGGCCTTGACGTGCTCACCGAGGGCCAGCGCCTTGTTCGGCAGGTCCTCCTCCTCGAGCACCTCGAGGGCGGCCACCGCGACCGCGGCCGCGACGGGGTTGCCGCCGTAGGTCGAGCCGTGGCTGCCGGGGTCGAACACGTTCATGACCTCTTCGGTGCCGGCGACGCAGCTGACGGGGTAGAGCCCGCCCGAGAGCGCCTTGCCGAGGATCACCAGGTCGGGGCGCGCCTCCTCGCCCTCGTGCTGCCAGCAGAACATCTTGCCCGTGCGGCCGAGGCCGGTCTGGATCTCGTCCCAGCAGAGCAGGACGTTGTTCTTGCTGCAGGCCGCGCGCACGCCAGCCAGGTAGCCGTCCGCGGGGATCTTGACGCCCGCCTCGCCCTGGATCGGCTCGATCAGGACGCCGACGGTGTTGGGCGTGATCGCGGCCTCGAGCGCGGCGACGTCGCCGTACTCGACCTGAACGAAGCCCGGGGTGAAGGGGCCGAAGTCCTGGTAGCTGCCGGGGTCGTCCGAGAAGCCCACGATCGTGGTCGTGCGCCCGTGGAAGTTGCCGAGAGCCACGATGATCTCGGCCTTGCCCTCAGCCACCTTCTTGTTGCGGTAGCCCCAGCGGCGCATCGCCTTGATCGCGGTCTCGACGCCCTCGGCGCCCGTGTTCATGGGCAAGACCTTGGGGAAGCCCGTCACCTCGGCGATCTTCTCGAGCATCGCGCCCATCTTGTCGTTGTGGAACGCGCGCGAGGTCAGCGCGAGGACGCGCGACTGATCCACGAGGGCCTTGACGATCTTGGGGTGGCAGTGGCCCTGGTTGACGGCCGAGTAGGCGCTGAGGAAGTCGAAGTAGCGTCGGCCCTCGACGTCCCACACGAAGGGCCCCTCGCCGCGCGTCAGCACCACCTCGAGGGGGTGGTAGTTGTGGGCGCCGAAGTGCATGGCCTGGTCGATGAGGCCCTGCGTCTTGCTCTGCTGGTCGGTGGTCATGAAGTCTCCTTCCCGAATGGGGCGCCAACGCTAACGCGGGGCTCCGACCCCATCCATACGTCACCCACAGGTGTCAGACCTTCAACGCTCTCGTTTGGATCCGCGAGCTACGAGACAACGACTTAGGCCGATCCGCGCCGCGGCGCGTCGTTCGCGGTAGGTGGAGCGTGAGGCAGTGACCTCAGGAAGGAGAGCCCAATGATTCAGCTCGTGAAGGACACCTCGGCGCGCGTGGCCCGCCGCGCCTGCCGCGTCGCCCTCTTCGGCTTGCTCGGCCTCAGCCTCGGGAGCGAGGCGTGATCGGGCTCGGCATGGCGATCAGCGCCCAGGCCTGGGAGGACTCGCGCACGCGCGAGGGTCTGCTTCGCCTGGCGAACGGCGCGCTCAACACGGTCCTCGGGACCGTCGGCGTCATGAGCATCCTGAGCATCGCGGCCGCGAGCGCGATGCCCCGCCGCTAACCCATACGATCCCTCGTGCGAGGCGAGCCTCGGGACCTAGTCCCGAGGCTCGTCTGCTTTGGTTTCGGGCAAGTCAGGCGCCACTTCGCCCGCGACCGGCGGCTCCTCCGCGTCCGCCGGCTCGCTCGCCGCCTTGGTCGCCGGGAGCGAGTCCTTGAAGGGCGGCGGCTGGGGCTCGCGCGGGGGCGCGGCTGGCTGAGCGGGGGGAGCCCCGAATCCCGGCGGCGGCGGACCGTAGCCAGGAGGCGGCGGGGGATAGCCCCCCGGCCCGGGACCCGGGGGCGGACCGTAGCCGTGAGGCGGGTGCCCATGAGGCGGAGGGGGGTAGCCCGACGGCGGATAGCCCGGCGGAGGACCGTAGCCCGGCGGGAAGGCGCGCTTGGGCGCGAGCAGGCCCAGGCCCCCGCCGCCCATGGCGCACACGAAGAGGATCAGCAGACCGTGCCCGCCGGTGTTGAGCAGCAGCACGAAGGGCGAGCCGCTCATGACGACCTGCTGGCGCAGCTGCTCCTCGGACGCAGGCAGACCCAGCGAGCGCATCAGGTTGGCCGCCTGCTGGATGTCGGCTGGGACCCCCTTCTTGGCGGCGTTGGCGCGGTGGAGGGTCAGGGGCACCGTGATCAGCGTGAACATGATCGTGCCGACGATCCCCGCCAGGAAGCCTGCCAGGAGCCCCTCGCGCGCGCCGAACACGTCCGCTCGGCGACGGGCGAGGAAGGCCGAGGCCGCGCCGCCTGCCCAGCCCAGGGTCAATCCGCAGCAGCACGACCCGAGCGCGGTCATGACGCCCGTCATGGCGCCGCCCACCCCGGCGCCGAGGCCATAGCTGGGCGGAGTCGGCGCGAAGTGAATCGGGGTCGGGGCGCCCGGGGGCGGAGGTTGCATGGAGTCACTCTCTTCTTGAAGAGGTCGCACACGATACCGTCGAAGTTGCAAACGGGCGGCGAGCGCCGCGCAGCTGGCTCGCTAAGGTGAGCAAAAAGGGAGGAACCATGCGCACCAAGACCTTGACCTTGACGGCGGCGATCGCGCTCGCGACAGGGGCCCTGGCCCTGGCCCACTACCCCATGACCGTCACGCCCGAGGCGATGGTCGAGCCGGGCGATGAGGTCGAGTTCCTGATCACCAACGGGCACGCCTTCATGAACGACCGCGTGCCGGTCAAGCGCCCCGAGCGGGTCGGCGTGTTCCCTCCCCAGCGGCGCTACCGCGACCTGACCGCCGCGCTGACCTCGACCACGACCGCGCAGGGCACGCCGGCCTGGCGCCTGAGCCACACGCCCAAGCTCGCCGGCGACTGGGTCTACAGCTTCCACACCGGCGAGATCACCGAGAAGCCCCACCGCCGCGTGGAGGACTTCGTGAAGCTGGTCCTGCACGTCCGCCACGAGACCGGCGCTCAGGTCGGCTGGCGGCGCAAGATCGGCGACCCGCTCGAGATCCTCCCCCTGACCCGGCCCTACGCGATCCCTGCCGGCACGGCCTTCCGCGGCAAGGTCGTGTTCAACACGCGCACCGGCCCGCGCGGGCGCATGATCAACTCACGGCCGATGCCGGAGGCCGTGGTCGAGGCCGAGAGCTACACCCCCGACCAGCGCCCGGGCACGGCCTACCTGCCCAATAACCGCCTCGCGGTCCTGGCCGACGACAGCGGCGTGTTCAGCGTCACGCTCCCGACCGAGGGCTGGTGGATGATCTCCGTCGCGACCGACGGCGGACCGGGTGAGCAGGGCTCGACCAAGTTCCTCGTCCGACGCGCGGTGCTCTGGCTCTACGTCGGCAACACGGTCTGGGACCGCGCGCGCCTGCTCCAGCACCGGCGAGGCGGGGAGAAGCCCAAGACCTTCCGCAAGGAAGCCCGCGTGACCGCCATGATCTACAACGGACGCCCCAGCCCGACCTTCAAGCTGCAGGCCCCCAAGGACCTCTACGCGCTGCAGGAGAAGCTGCAGAACCTGATGCTCGCCAAGCCCGGCACCCCCCCCGGGCCGACCCGCCTCGGCGCGCTGAGCATCGACACCGAGTTCCTCTGGAACGTGACCCGCGTCGTGGTCGAGGACGGCTTCCTGACCATCTACGACAGCGAGAACAAGCCCACGGTCTATCGCGACATTCACGACCTGCGCACGTGGCTGTGGGACAAGGCCCGCGCGGCGGGCATTCCTGCCCCGAAGGAGGCGCCGACCTCGCGCCCCACCAAGCAGGACTAGTCCGAATCGATCACCTGCGCGCAGCGCTGGTGATCGTTTCGGACAGCTCGAGCGAGGGAGGCGCGCCTTCGGGCCCGAACAGATCAGGGAGCAAGTAGATACGTCTGACACCCCAGGGCCCGAAGATTCAGCGCGCGCCGACCGAGCGGGCTGAACTAGCCTAAGAGCGCGAGATCGGGAGGGTCCGCGGGCGGGCGCGGACCTTGCTCGCCAGGACCGTCGTCAGGCGGTCGACCACGTTCCAGAGCGCGTCCGCGATCGGGCCGCCCTCTTCCCGCGCCAGGACCGGGCGACCCTGGTCGCCGCTGATCCGCACCTCGCGGTCGAGGGGGAGCGAGCCGAGGAAGGGGATCCCCCACTCGCTGGCCGCGTCCTCGGCGCCGCGCTGGCCGAACACGTCGTCCTCGTGGCCGCACTTCTCGCAGGCGTGATAGGCCATGTTCTGGACCATGCCCAGACACTCGGTCTCGGTCTTGCGGAGCATACCGAGGGCCTTGCGGGCGTCCGCGAGGGCCACCGGCTGGGGCGTGCACACGATCGCGGCGCCCGCCAGCGGGATCGCCTGACCCAGGCTGAGCTGGACGTCGCCCGTGCCGGGGGGCAGGTCGAGGATCAGATAGTCGAGCTCACCCCACTCGACGTCGCGGAGGAGCTGCGTCAGGGCGCTGTGGACCATGGGACCGCGCCAGATCGCGGCCTGCTCGGGCGGGACCAGGAAGCCCATGGACATCGCCTTGATCCCGTACTTCTCGTAGGGGAAGAGGCGAGGCGGCTGGCCCGCGGGCGCCGGCTCCTCCTGCTGACGAAGCTGGAGCTCCTCCATGTAGGCCTGCTGGCTGACGTCGAGCAGGAGCGGGACGCTCGGCCCGTAGACGTCTGCGTCGAGGAGGCCCACCTTGGCGCCGGCCTTGGCCAGACCGATCGCGACGTTGATCGCGACGGTCGACTTGCCCACGCCGCCCTTGCCGCTGCCGATCGCGACGAAGTTCTTCACGCCCGGCGCGAGCGAAGGCTTGCCCTCGGTGCCGGCGAAGGTCGCCGGGATCCGGCTCTCGATCCTGACCTGCGCGCCCGCGCCAGCCTCGCCCAGCGCCTCGCGGCAGCGAGCTTCGATCCCCTGCCGGGCGGGGGTCAGGGGCCCCGGGAACTCGACCCGGAAGCTGGGCGCGTCGCCGGCGTCTATGTCCTTGACGTAGCCCAGCGCGACGATCGACTCGTCGCTGCCGGGGGCGAGGACTTGGCTCAGGGCGTCGAGGACGGCTTCGGCGTTCATGGACCCTCCCAGGTGGGCGGGGATCCTACCCGCGCGAGCGAGCCCCTCGGAGGCTCAGCACAGGAGTTCGCCCCTACTTCAGCCCGCCCTGCTGGAGGAAGGCCGCGAAGTCCTCGACGCTGGTCAGCCCGATGTGGCTGCTCCGGACCTCGCCCTTGCCGTCGATCACGTAGAAGGCCGGGATCGCGCCGGCCTTGTTGTAGCGCTCGACCATCAGGTTGCGGTGCTTGGCCTCGACCTCACCCTTGTCCGTGAAGAGCGCGACCCGCGGGACCTTGGCCAGGAGCTCGCGCACGGGCCCCTGCGGGAGCACCCCCTTCTCCATTTGGACGCAGTTCACGCAGTTGTGCCCGGTGAACATCAGGAAGATCCGCCCCTCGGGACCGACCTCCTGCTGCGCGGCCTCGAGGCTGGCGAGGTCGGTCCGGTAGGAGAGCGCCTCGTCTCCTTCGACCCACTTGATCGAGTGCTCGCTGTCGCCCTTGGCGTTCTTGGCCAGAATGAAGGCTTCGACCGCGGGGTGGAGCTGGTTGCCCGCGAGCCCGTAGCCGAAGTAGCCCGCGAGGCCGAGCAGCGCCGCCGCCCAGAACAGGCGCTGCTTGCTCACAGGGCGCAGCGGCGGGTCGTGGGGGAACTTCAGCGGGAGGCGGCCGACGAGGTAGACGCTCGCCAGGACGCACAGACCCAGCCAGATCGCGAGGGTCACGGGTCGAGTGAGCAGCTCGAGGTCCCACTGCAGGTCGGTGCCGCGGAAGAACTTCACCGCGAAGCCGATCTCGACCATGCCGAGCACGACCTTGAACACGTTGAACCAGGCCCCGCTGTTGGGCATGACCTTCATCGCGTTCGGGACGAGGGCCAAGAGGAAGAAGGGCGTCGCGACGGTGCAGGCGAACACGGCGGTCGCGAAGAGCACCGCGAAGGGGTGGGGGTCGCTGGCGGCCGTGGCGAACAGGCTCAGCACGACCGGCGCGCCGCAGGTGTAGCTCGTCAGGACGAAGAACAGCCCCATCAGGAACAGGGACCAGGTCGGCACGCTCCCGTCCCCAGCCGTCTGGGCCTGGCCGAACTGCATCAGCTTCTGGAGCGGGGCCGGCAAGCCCAGCTCGTAGTAGCCGAAGAAGCTGAAGGCGAAGTAGACGAACACCACGCCGATCAAGAGGTTGACCCAGGCGTTGGTCGCCAGCGCCGTGACCGAGGCCTGCCCCTGGCCGCCGACGACGACCTGCACCACCCCGCCCACGACGAGGAAGGAGATCACGATCCCCGCCGCGTAGACGAAGGCGCGCAGGGCGGTCGCGCCGCGGCTGACCTGCTCGCCCTTGGAGAAGACCGAGATCGTGATCGGGATCATGGGGTAGGTGCAGGGCATCAGCAGCATGAAGAGCCCCAGCCCGACGGAAGCCACGAAGAGCGCCAGCATGCTCTGCGGCTTCTTCTCCTTGGCCTGCTTCGGCTCGCCCTCTGCTGGAGAGGCCTCGGGGGCAGGGTTCGCTGGAGCCGCCGGTTCGCCGATGCCGGTCTCGGGGGCGCCGGCCTCGACCTTGACGGTGGCGCGAAAGGACACCGCCTCGTCGACGCAGGTTTGCGGATCGCAGGCCTGGTAGCTGAGCTTGCCCGCGAAGGTGTAGTCCCCTGGCTCGGTCGGGAGCTGGACCACCTGCGTGAAGGTCGCCGCTCGATAGTGGGCGGTGACCGGCCCGAAGTGCTCGACCTCCTCCTGCTTGGGCGGCGACTCCTGGAGGCCTCCCAGGAGCTTGGCGCCCTTGGGCAGCTTGAGCTCGAGCTTGGTCGGGCTGCCGTTGGGGCTGGCGACGCCATAGATGTGCCACTCCCCGCGCAGCTTGGCCTGCAGCCGCAGCTCCACGCGGGCCCCGGGCGGAGCGAGCGCGTGACTGGGCGAGGCGCTCAGGCTGACCTTCTCGTTGGCGCCGCCGCCGAGGGGGTCTCCCAGCGGATCCCCGAAGGGGCTGCCCGCCAAGGGATCGGGGCCGTCGAGGGGATCGGGGGCGTCGAGGGGATCGGGGCCGTCGAGGGGATCGGCCTTCGGCTCCCCTGGCTCATCGGAAGCGGCAGGCAGGACCTCGAGGGTCAGGGCGGCGCCCTTGCTGGTCGGGGCCAGGCAGACCTTGTCGTTGCAGACCTGATAGCCGAAGGAGGCCTGGATCGTCTGGCTGCCGCTGGCGTCCGGCTTGACCTCGACCTTCCTCACGAGTCGAAAGGTGCCCGTGTGGACCCCCTTCACGCCGACGTAGGGAATGTCCTTGTCCTTGGGCTTGGGCTCGACGAAGGCGCCAGAGGCGAGGCCGGCGGGCAGCTCAGCCGAGAGGGAGACTCCGACGCCCTCCTCGCTGCTGCCGTAGACGTAGTGTCCCGCCGGCAGGGTGACGTCGGCGCGCAGCTCGACGGTGTCTCCTGGCTGGGCCCGTGGGGGCTCGAGCGAGAACTTCACCGAGAGCGGGTCCTCCTGCGCCAGCGCAGGCGTAGCGAGCAGGACCAGCACGGGCAAGAGGTTCGGACAGCGGCGCATGAGCGGTCTCCTCGGACCAAGGATATCGCCAGGGGAGGCCCTGGTTACCGTCGCGGCGAGGCTTTGCACAGACGGTGCGTTCGGGCCACCGAGCGCGGACCCACGACGCGTGAATTTTGACCAAGCCGATGGCGAGGCCGTCTAAGTCGTCGAACGTTAGGGGTTTGGGAGGTGACGATGAACGCGAGCAGCGCACCCGAACACATCCAGATCCTCGGACCGACCGTGGTTGTCACAGGGCTTTGTTAGGTTAGTCGCGTGTTAGGAACGAGCGCCTGGAGGAAGTCATGGATCTGAACTGCAACCGCCTGAACTGCAACCGCCTGAATTGGGATCAGAACCGTCGGGCCTCGAGTGGCGCGCCCTCGAGTGAAGGCTCGAACGAACTCGGGGCGCCCCCCTATTCCCCCCAGGGTTCGGTGCGGTGGGACCGGGTCCGGGAGCTGCGCCGACAGATCGCCGCTGGCACCTACGAGACCGAGGCCAAGTGGGTCGAGACCCTCGCCCGGCTGCGTCAAGCGCTGGGCGGCTAGCAGCGAGTCCTCGCTCAGAGGATCAGGAGCAAACGTGCTGCAACGGCTAAATGTGCGCGGATTCGTCTTGATCGACCAGCTCGAGCTCGAGCTCGGTCCCGGACTGAACGTGCTCTCTGGGACGTCAGGCGGGGGCAAGAGCCTCCTGCTCGAGGCCCTGCGCTTCGTGTTGGGGAGGGGCAGCGGAGGCCGCAAGGCGGCGGCTCGCTGGGTTCGCCCCGGAG
>CALDQK010000213.1 GCA_937911525.1 uncultured bacterium | reverse complement strand
CGTGCACCAGCTTGACCAGCTTCGGCGGGGCCTCGGGCATCCCGGGGAGCGCGCGCAGCTCGCGCCAGTCGAGCTCGCGCGGGGCGGCGCCCAGGAGGCCCTCCAGCTCGTTGGGGCCGAGCTCGGCCTCGTGGTAGGGCGCGAACTCCGCGTAGCCCTCGCCGTCGCCGCGGCCGACCTGCAGCCACCAGGTCACGCCGGGGAAGGTCACCGAGAGGCAGGGCGTCCCCGGCGAGACGAAGCCGCGTCCGCGCCGGGGGGCGTTCACCGCTAGCCCTTCTCGCTCTCGAGCCGGACCACGACCTCTTCGGGCCGCTTGGAAGGGTCGAAGGCGATCGCGAGCAGCTCGCGGGCGACGTATTCGGGCGAGTTGAAGGCGTCGTCCGCCTTGAGCTGGAGGAACTTGTCCAGCATCGGGAACTCGTCGCGGCTCTTGGAGCGGATCGTGCGCTGCATGTCGGTGTCGATCACGCCCGGGGCCACGGCGTGGACGCGCAGGCCGCGCTCGCCCTCCTCGAGGGCCAGGCACTCGCTCAGGCGGTCGAGGGCGGCCTTGCTCGCGCAGTAGGCGCTCCAGGCGGCGTAGCCCTTGAGCGCCGCGCCCGAGCTGATGTTGAGCAGCACGGCCTCGGGCGCGCGATGCGCCAGGAAGGCCTGGGTCCCGTTGAGCACGCCGCCGACGTTGATCGCGAGGTGATCGGCCAGGGCCAGGGGGTCGAGCTCGCGCTGGAACACCACCGGCTCGAGCACGGCGGCGTTGTTGACCCAGAGGTCGATCGGGCCCAGCTCCCGGGCGACCGCCTCGGCCAGCTCGGCCAGGGCGGCCGGGTCGCGCACGTCGAGCTCGCGCCGGACGACGCCCTCAGCCCCCTCGAGCACCGGGGCCGAGCGCGAGCAGAGCCCGAGCTTCAGCCCCTGGGCGTGGAAATACTCGGCCAGCCCGGCGCCGACGCCGCGGCTGGCGCCCGTGATCACCGCGACCTTGCCTGCGTGCGCGCTCACCTACTCGTCTCCTTCTTCGTCGTCGCCCTCGTCCTCCGCGATCACCTCGAAGGTCACCTCGTCGCTGAGCCGCCAGGCGCCGAGCTCCTCGGGCAGCTCGTCGCGGATCTTGTGGATCAGCGCATCGTCAAGGACGAGCACCAGGTCGTCGTCCTCGTCCTTGAGCACGCCGACGGGGGTCTCCTCGTCGGCGCGCACGAAGGTGACGGCCGTCCGCTCCTCGCCGTTGATGTACATGAAGGGCCGGTCGTGCAGGAGGCGGCCCTTCATCGCACGGCGCAGGCCGGCCACGGCGCGCACGTCGAAGCGGACGGTGACCTGGTCGCCCTCTTCGACGAAGGCCAGGCTGGTGTCGTAGGTCGAGCCCATGGACGAGCCGTCCTGCTCGATCCCCTGCTCGACCCGCTCGCGGCACTCGGCCTCGTCGAGGGGCGAGCCGCGGCGGAGGTCCGTGACGCCCCAGGGGTGGTGCTCCTCGAGCAGCTCGAGCAGCTTCTCGGTGTTCCAGGCCTGGGCCGCGGCCAGCTCCTCGTCGGTCAGCCCGACCAGCTGCAGGAAGGCCACCGTCCCGTTGGGGGTGTCGATCTGGGCCGGCAGGGCCGGGTCGCGCGCGACGCCGATCGACTGGACGCGGGTCTCGACATCCTCCGCCAGGGGCGCGCCCAGGCTCATGTGGTGCCCGACCGCAAAGCGGTTGCCGGTCTGGAACACGTAGCGGGCGAGGCTCTGCAGGAGCGAGAGGGGCCAGCGCGGCGACTCCCCCGGCTCCGGCTCGCCGGACCCCTGGGCGACGCGCATCGTGAGCTCGAACCCGAAGCCGCTCGTGGCGGGGTCGTCGCTCTCCTTCTCGTAGAGCTCGCTGAAGCCGTAGGTCACGTAGTGCCAGTGCGGCGTGGGCTCGGCCACCTCGTAGACGCTGATCCCGCGGATCGGGTCGGGCCCGCCCAGCGAGTAGGGGATCACCGTCCCGAAGTGGTTCTTGGGCTCCCCGTCCCCGTAGATCGGCCGCAGCGCGGCGTCGATCGCGTCCCAGCCGGGGGCCTCGACGTCCTCGAGCTCCTCGTCGTCGCTCTCGTTGCGCTCGTCCTGGCTCATGCGCTCCCCTCTCCGCTGACCGTCCAGCCCTGGCCGGCCTCCGACTCGAGGAAGCTCGCCAGCGGCGCGGCGAAGAGCTCGGTGGCCGCGGGCGAGAGCTTCCAGGTCCAGTCGCCGATCGTCTCGTCGCCGTGGTCGGCGTAGACCTGCTCGAGCAGCTCGTCCTCGTTCTTGAGCGCCGCCTGGCGCAGCCCCTTCCACAGCTCGTCGCGCAGGCGATCGGTCTGCTCGCTCGAGGGGATCAGCGAGGACAGGGGGCGCTCGAGCAGGTGCTCGCCGACCTTGCGCCGCGCGGCGCGGAAGCCGGGGCGGTTCTCCTCGCTCAGGACCTGCTGGATCAGGCGGTCGACGGCCTTGCCCGAGAACTGGCCGAGGAAGCCCTTGACCTGCCCCTCGAGGCGGCCCTCGAACTCGTCCTTGAACACGGCCATCACCTTCTTGCGGATCGGGCCGAGCACCGGGAGCTTGTTGACCACGCGCCCGATCAGGTCCGCCTTGGCCAGGAACTCGGTGATCCCGTGGTAGAGCACCTCGCCCAGGGTGCTCTCGACCGCGGGCGAGCGCAGGAAGGCCTTGGCGACCTCGGGGTCGGGGTCGAGCCGCTCGAGCGCCTCGAGCAGGCGCTCACAGGTCGCCGGCGAGAGCACCTCGCGCGCGGGGCGCTGCTCGGCGCGGAGCTTGGCTTCGCCCTCGCCCCAGGCCCGCTCGAAGCGGGGGCGCATCTCCTCCCAGAAGGCGTCGTCGCCGCGCAGCTCGTCGATCGTGCTGCGCAGCCGCTCGCGCGGGACGACCTGGGCCATGGGCTGCCCGCGCAGCCAGTCCTCCAGGGCCGTGACGAAGGCGCGCGCGCGCGCTTGGACGTCGCTCATGGGGTCCTCACACGCCCCGCTCTGCGCGGGGCCAGATCAGCTTGTGGAGCTGCAGATTGAGTCGGGCGCTCGGGAGCGGATCCTCGAGCAGCCAGGTCGCCAGCTCGGCGGGCTCGAGCTCACCGTGCACGGGCGAGAAGAGGAGGGCGCAGCCGCGCTCGGCCAGCCCGTGGCGCGCGATCACCTCGCGCGCGAAGTCGAAGTCGGCCCGGTCCGCGACCACGAACTTGACCTCGTCCGTGGCGCGCAAGGAGTCGAGCTCCTCGGGCCGGTTGCGCTTGGCCATTTTGGAGCCGGGGCACTTGACGTCGAGGATCCGCGTCACGCGCGGGTCGAGGGCGCTGGTGTCGACGTGGCCGCCCGTCTCGACGGCGACCGTCCGGCCCGCGTCGCAGAGCGCCTTGGCCAGGTTCAGGCAGCCCGGCTGCTCGAGCGGCTCGCCGCCGGTCAGGAGCACGAACTCGATCCCGCTGGCGAGGACCTCGCTGACGACCTCGTCCAGGGGCCGGCGCTGACCCTCGTAGAAGGCGTAGGCCGTGTCGCACCAGCGGCAGCGCAGGCCGCAGCCGGTCAGGCGCACGAACATGCAGGGCTGCCCAGCGCGAGTCCCCTCGCCCTGCACGCTGGCGTAGAGCTCGTTGACGACGAGCTCGGTCTCGCTGCCGCGGTCGCGCACCATGGTCGGAGGAGGTTAACCGAGGGGGCCCCGGTTCTCGGGGCTCGTTGCGCTAGCGGCTACTCGTCGTCGGGGACCTCGGGCACGTCGCCGAGGTCGTCCTCGTCTTCGCCCTCGAGCAGGAGCTTGAAGCGCTCCTTGCCGACCTCGGCCTCGGCGCGGCGGAGGAAGTCCTTGGTCGCGGGCAGCCCGAGCAGGTCGTCCTCGATCTCCTCCTTGCCGATCTTCTCGACCCAGCGCTTGAACACGCGCCCGTCGGGGGCCTTCTCGAGCGCCCGCTGCAGCTGCTCGGCGTGGCGGGCGTAGCGCTGGATCCGCACCCGGATCGACTCGTGGGCGGGGCTGCGCAGGTCGGCCGCGATCCCGTCCAGGAGCTGGAGGGCGCGCGCGTAGTCGCCCTTGGCCTCGGCCTGCTCGACCTCCGCCAGGGCTTTCTTGCGCGCCGCCACCGCGGGGTCGGGCTTGCTCGGCGTGGGGGTCGGGGTGGCGCTCGGCGCGGCGGAGGGCGTGGGGGTCGGGCTGGCGCTCGAGCTGGGGCTGGGCTCGGGCTCGTCCTTGGGCGGCGGGTCGCTCAGGGCGACCGACATCCCGATCGCGAGCACGACGAGCGCCAACAGGCCGAGCAGGACCAGGGGCAGCATGCTCTGCTTCTTCGCCGGCTGGCGCCCAGAAGAGCGGACCGCCAGCTCCTTGGGCGAGCTGCCAATGCGGCGACTCGAGACGCCGCGCCGGGGCTCGGGCGCCTCGTCGTCGCCCTGCTCCTCGATCGCGTCGGCCTTCTCGATCGCGGCCGCGAGGGCGGCGTCCTGAGCGGCGGCTTGCTTGGCGCGCTCCGCCTGCTGATGGGCGTGGATCCGCTGCTTGAGCTGCGCGAGGGCCTCGTCGGCCTGGGGCTGGGTCAGCTGCTGGAACGCGAGCAGCACGCCGATCACGTCGGCCTGCTCGCCGCGCGCGCGGCGCATCAGCGCCTCTTCGCCGGCCCGCCGAACGATCTCCTCGGAGACGAGCTTGCCCGCCACGAGGATCTCGCTGACCCAAACCTCTTCCTGGGTGAGCATCGGTCCAAAGTGCCACCGAGTGCGCCCGGGATCAAGCGTCTACCGCGAGCTCCCACGTTCCGGGGCTCAGCTCCTGGCTCGGAAGGCCGACCCGCGGCAAGAATCGAGGGATCAGCGCCTGCTGAGTCGTGGTGTGGCCCGAGGGGGCGAGGGTGCGGAAGCGCCCCGACCCGGCCAGGGCCAGCAGGAGCAGGAGCTGGTCGGCCCCGTGCTCGCCCACGGGCACGCCCTCTCCCGCGAGCAGCCGCTGGGCCTCGCGCACCGCGTCCGCCGCGACCTCCTCGGCCGGCTTGCCCTTCTCGCCGTAGGCGCTCACGACCTCGGTCGCGTGGGCGAAGCGGAGCGTGATCAAGAGCGCGTTGCCCGGCCCCTTGGGGCGGCGCGGTCGCACGACGCGCAGGGCCTCGGGCTCGAGCTCGAGGGCGGCGGCCACGGCGTCCAGCTCGCGCCGGGCCACGTGGTCGGGCAGGCGGCTGAGGTAGGCCTCGGCCTCGATCGAGCGCAGGGGCCCTCGCTCGAGCAGCTCGAAGCCGACCAGCGGCCCCGGAGTGATCTGGTAGCGAACCTCGCCGCCGCCCTTGGGGAAGAAGCCAGGCCGGACCAGCTCGGGTCGGACCCGCCCGCCGGCGCGCTCGACCCAGGGCAGGTAGACCCGCTCCAGGAACTCGAAGGGGGGCGCGAGGGGGTTGTGGGTCCCGCCCTCGAGCCGCACGCGCGAGGGCCCGTCCGCGTGGAGCAGGGGCAGGAGCACCGTCTGGAGCACGAGCGAGGTGCTGCCCGCCGTGCCGAGGTCGAGCTCGTAGTCGCCCGCCAGGAGCGCGCGGGGGCGGAAGGTCAAGGACTGGCTCTCGAGCTCGGCGCCGCTGACCTCGGCGCGCCCGACCTGAGCGGCCAGGCGGACGCAGCTCAGGTGCTGGGCGCGCAGCCCGGGCCGGCGTCGGCCAGCCCGGATCCGCTCGAAGCGGACGGGGGTCTGAGTGAGCAGCGAGAGCGCCAGCGAGGTGCGCAGGATCTGCCCGCCGCCCTCGCCCGCAGAGCCGTCGATCGTGATCACGAATCACCCGCGAGTGTGCAGAGCGGGCCGAGGATACGCGGCAGCGTGTTCCTCGGCCCAGCCGACGGGACGTCCGCCGGCGCGTCGAGTTGACGCGGGCGGCTCGGGCGGGTGTCAGCCTCGATCCAGAATCAGAGCCCGAGCAGCTGGCGGCCGGCCTCGACGCTGCGCTCGGCGGGCGCGCGCGGGTCCTGGTTGATCTGGAGCTCCCAGCAGCAGTGGAGCGCGTAGACCTCGAGCGGGTCGCGCTCGGGGGTGCCCTCGCCGTAGAGGCAGAAGGTGATCGAGCCGACCATGCCGACCCCGCGCTGAGGGCGGTCCTCTTCGGTGGACTCGTACTCGAACCCGATCAGCCACACGTCGCGCTCTTCGTGCGCCGGGGGCCAGTAGATCCGCCGCTTGTCGACGACCTCGAGCGAGTCGGGGGGGCGTCCGTACTCGTGGGGGTGGCTGAGCCACAAGCAGAGCTCGGACTGGGCGAGGAGGTCGTGGTCGTAGGCCTCCTCGGGGATCTCGTCGCGGAGGTCGAGCTCCTTGAGGTAGGCGCGGGCCACGCCGGCGCGGCGCGGGTCGAGGCAGGCGCGCTTGAGCAGCTTGACGCCGGCCTTGCTGCCGACCCGGACCGAGGCCCAGGCGGCCTCGAGCTGGACCCGGGGGGAGGCGTGGTCGAGGGAGAGCGCGAGCAGCCGATCGCGGCCGGGGCGCGGAATGAAGGGCAGGGCCGCCGTCGCGCTGTGGGCGTAGCTGAAGTAGCGCTTGTCGTTGTCGGTCAGGTAGTCCTCGAGCAGGGCCAGGCCGCGCTCGCAAGCGAAGGGGTGCTCGGCCTTGATTCCGCCCAGCAGGAGCGAGTTGGCGCAGTCGAGCAGGGCGACCGCGATGAACCCGTGCGGGAGGGGGCTCGCGAGGCGCTCGAGGAGCAGGGAGGCCTGGGGGTGGTCGGGCCCGAAGAGCCCCAGCACGGCCTGCCAGAGGGTGTCCTCCGACCACATCCCCTTGCGCGCCGCGGACGTGATCCGCTCGAGGCCCTCGGGGTCGGGGTGCATCGCGAAGATCTTCAGCAAGAAGAGCAGGTCGTCGCGGTTGCGCTGGGGCGCGCTCAGGCGCCGGTCGTAGGCCGCGTGCAGCTGCGGCATCCCGCGCTCCTGCAGGTGGCGCAGGGCCTCCTCGTCCTCGATCCGCTGGAAGAGCGAGGCCAGCATGTAGAGCGCGGTGGCGGGCACGTCGGCGTCCGCGTCGCGCGGCTGAGCCACCCCGCAGGGGGGCAGCCGGTCGAGGCCGACCAGGGCCGAGCAGATGGCGCGGGCCTCTTCGAGGCTGACGACGGCGGCGGTGCCGAGGTCGAGCAGGGCCTGAGCCAGCTGGGGTCCCGGCGGCTGCTCGAGCGCCTGCAGGAGGGGTGACGACATGCCGAAAGTCTAGCGGGGTGCTGGGGGCCTTTTGATCACGAGCGCAATTTCCGAGGGGCCGCCCTGTAGCGGACCGACGACACCACCCGCCGGCTGCCTTTACGCGCGGCGCCGCGTGCCAACCCTCAAGTCCCGTGCCTTGCCCCCTGCCTTCGGGGCACGGCCTGTGCAATACTCATTCGGCGCTAGCCCGAGGAGCAAATGACCGAGCACACCACCCTCCCCAAGGGAATCACCCTGCGGGAGCTCGCCGAGCGTCGCGCCGAGCTCGACTTGCCGCGCTTGCTGGGGAACACCAAGGCCCTGGTCTTTCGCCCCATAGGCGAGCAGTGCCCGATCTACCTCACCCCCGCCGAGGGCGACCCGAGCAGCTACCCCTTGGGCGCTGGCGAGACCTCGGTCTACGACCGAGAGCAGATCGGCGACGGCGGGGCCCTGGCCGAGGCGGTCGTGGTGCTCCTGACCCCGACCCACCGCAACCTGCACGAGGAGCAGGTCCTCGTGGGGCGGGCCCTGAGCAACGACGTGCGCCTGGTCAGCCCCAGCGTGAGCAAGGTCCACGTCCGCTTCGAGCTCGACGAGGGCGAGTGGAAGCTCCGCGACGACGACTCGAGCAACGGGACGCGGATCAACGGCGTCAAGCTGGACCCCCTGCGGCCCTACGGACTGCGCCCTGGCGACGAGCTGGCGATCGGCGACGTGGTCGCGATCTACACGGACGCCGAGGGGCTGCTCGACCTGGTCGACCTGGTCTCCAAGTAGGTCTCCGAGTAGGTCTCCGAGCAGGCCTCCGCGCCCCTCGAATTCCCCGTTACATCAGCCTGGCTATGGGTTTAGAATCTCCGCCCCGGAGGGTCTACCCATGAGTGACGCCGTCACGAGCGTGAACCAGCAGATCGAGGAAGCTTTCCACTTCCGCGGCAACGTGACCGTCGCGGTCCGCGGGGGCGAGCCGATCGAGGGCTTCCTCTTCAACCGCGACTTCCAGCCCCACGCCTCCCTCGGCAAGCAGGGCCCCTTCGTCGAGCTCTACCTCGTGGACGGATCGCGCAAGGAGCTGCTCGTCAGCGAGGTCGAGGGGGTCGAGCTGACCGGCGAGGACCCGGCGGCCTAGACGTGCTCTCGCAGGTCGCCAGCGCTCGAATCGTCACCAACCTCCCGGGATCCAGTCCGCTCGACGCCTTCGGGGTGGGCGATATCTCCTCCCAGAGCCTGACCTTGGTCCTGCCCCACCCCCTCGCCGCCGAGCAGGAGGTGTGGGTCGAGCTGAGTCACCCGATCCTGGAGGTCCCCCTGCGGCTGCCGGCCCGGGTCCAGTGGTGCCGCATGCAGAGCGGCGACCCGCGCCCGCACGCTGGCCTCGAGTTCGCCCTGCTGCAGCCCCTGCAGCGGATGGGCCTGCGCCTGGTCCAGGCGGCCGAGGTCGGCTGCCGGGTGGTGGCCGGCGAGCGCACGGCGGGCTTCGTCGTGACCCACGGGGAGGGGCGCTGGTCGCTCTACGACGCCCAGACGGTCAAGGTCGCCACCCTGACCCAGACCGGCCTGACCTTCGAGGTGACCTTCTTCGGGGAGCGGCCCGAGGACTCGACCGTGAGCCTCGACGCGAACACGCTCCCGGACGCGATCCGAATCGCGCTCGAGCTCGACCGCCCGCCGCTGGTCCTGCCCGCCGAGACGGGTGACTGGTATCCCCTCCCCCTCGACCTCCCCGAGGCGCCTGCGCCAGCGGCCGCTGATCAGCGAGCCACGGCGCGTCCCGTCGCTCGCGCCTACCACACGGTGCTCAGCAACGGCGAGACGGTCGGCTACGTCGCGATCACCTCGGTCCAGGACGAGTGGTCGCTCTACGACCCTAGCTGGAACGAACAGGCCGTGATCAGCCCCTTCGCGGGGAGCTTCAAGGTCTCGATCCTGGGCGGCACGACGACGGGCAGTCGGGGCGCGGAGGAGTCCCTCGAGTACTTCATGGCGCGCGACTTCCTGGGCGCCGTGTCCCTGGCCTTTGGGCTGGAGCACGACGCCACCCTCGACCCGCCCTTGGCGGAGGTGCCCGAGTCGGGGACCTTCGAGGCGATCCCGGCCGGGCTCCCCACCGACGACGACGAGGCGCCCCTCGCCGCCGATCAGCCTCACCACTGCGTCTTCGACGGCAGCGACCTGATCGGCTACGTCGCCCGCTACCCAGGTCGGCTCGACGTGTGGGTCCTCTACAACACACTCCGCGAGCAGCTGGCCAAGACCCTGAGCGAGGGCGGACGGACCAAGCTGGTCTTCGTCGGCGGGGACCCCAACGACAGCCTCGAATACATGGTGGCCCGCAACCTCAAGGGCGCGATCTCCCTGGCCTTCGAGCTCGACCACGAGCCGCGGCTCGATCCGGAGCTCCCCCTCGACACCTGAGTCCTAAGTCCCAGCGCCACGGGTTCATCGAACCCTGAGACGGCGTACCCATTTCCCGCAGAACTGAGACGCACCCACCCTCTATGAGCCATAAGTCCTTGACTTTCGAGACTGGCCTGAAGTTCGCTCAAGGGTACCGGTTGGGAGAGCTACGCCTCATGCGAACCATCGCTTACGCCCTCTTGTTGTTCTGCGCCTTGCTCGCGGCGCCGACCTCCGTGTGGGCCCAACCCGTCGAGGTCACCGAACTGGCCATCGAGGTCCGTCAGGAGGCGATCCGCCGGGTCGTCGACTCGGTCGTCGAGCGTCTGCAGCGCAACGGGCACACCGCCAAGGCCGAGCTGGTCGGGGCCAAACGAGAGGCCAGCCGCACCTTCGCGAGCAAGCACCTCGAGACCGGCGCCGAGTCGATGCTCAAGGACCTGTTCAAGAACGAGCTCGCGAGCAACAAGCTCAAGCTGGTCGACCTCAAGTTCGACTTCCACCTCCACCGGGGCTACGAGAACGGCTTTCGGATCAAGGCCCCCAGCGAGGCGATCCCCTCGGCCCGGACCGGGTTCTCGCCGCCGCGGACGACCGGCTATCCGGCCGAGGTGGCCGCGATCGACAACCGCGCGCCGCACTCGATGCACGACCTGCGCGACTACCTCGCCGACCGCTTCACCCACGCGGCGCTGAACCGCGCGATCGCCAAGGGCTACATGGTGGAGCTCCACGTCGGTGGGATCACCGAGGCCCTGGCCGACCTCAAGAATCGCCAGTACCAAGTGCTGGGCGAGGTCCGCAGCCCGAAGGGCGGCTACGAGCGGCTCCTGGTCGCTCAGAGCGCCCAGGGCGAAGTCCGCTACGTGATCACAGGCACGATCGACGGCATGGACCGGGTGCGCCACCTGGCGTCGCTCCTGCGCTTCGCGGGACCCAACGGACAGGGGATCCCCAGCAACCGCTTCCAGATCGTCGGAGACGTCGAGGCCTACAAGAATCGCCAGTTCCAGGAGCTCAAGTCCGGCCTCTCCCGGATCGGGTTGGAGGGCTCGACCGCGATCGTGGGCTTCCGCGGCGCCCTCAAGAACGAGCTCTTCGAGCGCGCGATCGCCAAGCGGGGCGCCGAGAACCTGCGCGACGTGCTGGGGAGCAACCCCTATCAAGGCCTGGTCGATCGCCTGACAGCCGAGATCGGTCAGGCGAGCGGCGCCCGCAAGACCCAGCTCCAGAGCCTGCTGGCCGAGGTGCAGTCCAACCCCAAGCTCGCCGAGGGCATGAACCGCACCCCGAGCCGAGTGTTCAAGCACGTCAACGTGCTCAAGTCGCTGCAGGTCGCCGAGAAGGCCCTGGTCGCGCTAGAGGGGAAGTACAGCGGCGCCAGCCAGACGCTCGGCAGCCTGGTCCGCGACGGCAAGCTGACCCTCCCGGGCAACGCCAGCCACAAGACCGCCACGATCTCGCGCACCGTCGACTTCGGCGCGCTCCGGGCCGAGGACGTGCGCTACACGACCTCCAGCGGCAAGGTCGAGAGCCTGCGCCTGCTGAACAACTACTACGGCGACACCATGTCCGGCGTGATCCGGGCCCTGCTGCAGACCGGCCACACCAAGCTGGCCTACTTCGGCACCGCGGGCGGCACGGCCCCCGGCACCCGGGTCGGCGACATTCACATTCCCAGCGAGGTCTACGACTGGAAGAACGAGCGGACCAGCGGCGGCGTCCGCAACGGCTTCCTCGACTACTTCGCCAACCACAGCAGCAACCTGGGCGAGCGGCTCAAGCTCGCGACCAAGCTCGGCAACGTCTTCTCGCCGGCCGTCGAGACGATGGCCTGGCTGCAGGACGTCAAGAACCGCGGCTACCACGCGGTCGAGGTGGAGATCTCGCGAATCACCAAGGAGGTCCAGGGTCACAACCGGGACCTGCCCGCGGGCAAGCGGGCCTCGCTGCACTCGGCGGTGATCATCTCCGACGTGCCCGGCAGCCACCAGACGCTGGGCGCGAACAGCGGGGCGACGACCGCGACCTTCGAGCGAATGGTCGACCACTACCTCCAGGCGCTCAAGATCAACGACATTCACGTCGAGGCCAAGAGCGAGACCAAGGCGCCGGAGCGTCCGCTGGCGCGCAGCGACCACCGGGCTCGCACGCTCGAGGTCGCCGACAAGCTCGTGCCCAAGGCGCTCAAGCAGTCGAGCCTCCTGCGCGATCGGCTGGCGGGCATGATCGACCACCTCACGCTCGAGCAGCTGAACAAGATCGACACCTCGAAGAAGCTCCAGCCCAAGGACATCCCTGGCCTGAGCGAGGACCAGCGCAAGCTGCTCGAGAACGAGGTCAACAACGCATACACCGACAAGGTGCTCCTGGAGCGGCTGGGCCTGGCGGACACGATCCTCAGCCGCGCCGCCGCCGAGCTGGCCAAGAAGCACCCCAACTCGAACTTCGAGCTGCGGATTGGAGGCGGGATCGAGAAGGGCCGCTTCTCACCCAACCAGGGCCTGACGGTCGAGGTCAGCGACCCGCGGCTCAAGGCCGACCTGGCTGGAGCCCTCGAGCGAGCCCGCGCTGGGCTCCAGGGCGCTCCCCCGGTCCAGGCGGGGACGGTCGGGGCCGACGCGCTCAAGATGTCCAAGCGCTCCCTGCTGCACGAGGCGCGCCCGCTGGTCGGTGAGTTCGTCTCGCGGGCCATGGAGACGCGCGGGATCCATCACAAGGGCAGCAAGGTCGAATACAGCGGCCGACAGCACGACACCGCGGCGAAGACGAGCGAGCTCTTCAGCCGCTACGAGACCTACAACGTGGGCCCCAACGCGAGCGAGCGCGAGCTCACTCGCTTCAAGGAGAAGGTCCAGAACGCGCGCGGGATCGTGGAGATGGTCGCGAGCACCGACCCGCGCCTGCGCGGCGGGCAGGGTCGCACCTACGTCGACGCCGAGGGCAAGACGCGGGTGGTGCTGCCCAACGACCGCCCCGTGAAGAAGTTCGCCCTGCTCGACGAGCTGACGCACCTGCGCCAGATCGAGAACATGCGCAAGGCGGTCGGCACGGCCGAGGTCCAGCGCCTGTTCCAGCAGGCCGAGGCGGGCGACCCGCGCGCCAACGCCCGCCTGATCGACTGGGAGATCAAGGCCAAGCGCAACATTCGCATGACCCTCCCCGAGGGCTCGCCGGAGCGCAGTCTGCTGACCCGCGAGATCGAGCGGCTGCGCCGCGTGCAGGATCCCTACCTCGACGCGCGCACGCCCAACGGCCGGATCAACTGGGAGAAGGCCCGCGCCATGGCCAAGACGCACACGGCGGGCGCGGGGAGCTTCCTGCTCGGCCTCTTCCTCAAGGACCTGGCCAAGGTCGTCCAGACCGGTGACGCGAGCGTGATCTCGGCCTTCTTCGACGGCCTCGCCACGACCGAGTTCTGGGAGCACTACGGGCTCTTCGTGGTCGGCGCGGAGGTCGGCTCGACCATGTATCAGCGCTACCTGGCGCGCTACGTCAAGCCGGCCTTCGTCAGCGGCGTGCTGCGCAGCAACGTGGCGCTCGCGACCGGAATGGCGCTGCCCGAGATCGTGCGCGGCAAGTTCGAGGGCAAGACCTTCGCGATCAACTTCGCGGGCCTGATGCTCAGCTCGGCCGCCGTGCGCGCTGGAATCGCGGCGATCAACTGGGTCAAGCCGCTCGGGTCCCTGAGCCGCTACCAGCGCCTCTCGCGCTACCTCAAGCTGGCGCGCGGCGTCCCTGGCTGGATCTACGCCGGCGTCGAGACCGCGGTGGTGCTCTACTTCGCCGAGACGATCACGCCTCACATCACCAACTGGGCGGACAAGCTGGAGAAGCGGAGCGAAGTGCGCCGCTCGGCCAGCGGACTGCTGGAGGCTGCCGCCAGCGCGACGAGCCTCGAGGACCCTCGCTTCCGCGAGATGATCGACAACAGCGGCGCGGCCTACGCGGCCTGGCGGGACCGCAGCATGGCCCCGGCGATGGAGGCGACGGCGCGCTTCAACGAGCGCCTCGCGCAGGCCGGGCGCGAGGCGGGCAACTTCGGCGCCGCCGACGAGCGGGTCGACGAGTCGACCCTCTCGCCGCGGATGCGGGAGTCTCTGGCTCGGCTGCGCGACCGCAACCAGGGTGAGGTCGAGGGCCAGGTCGACGAGGCGCTCCAGCGCTTCGCGCGGGAGCGAGAGGAGGCCCTCCGGGCCGCCTACAACGGCAGCCGCCGTGAGGGGGACTACGACCCCGTCCGCTCCGCGGGCGACGTGAGCGAGAACCGGGTCCAGGCCTACGACGACGAGGCCGCGCTCTACGAGGCCGCGGCCGAGCGGGCGACCAACCCGGAGGTGGCGGCCTACCTGCGCGAGTGGGCTGCCTTGACGAGAGAGATCCGTGATCGGGAGCGGGAGCTGCTCGACCCCGATTATCAGGCGAGCGAGGGCGCGAGCGAGGCCCTCCGCAGCCGACTGGGAGGGGGCGAGTAATGCGCTCGATCAAGGGAACTAGCCTCGGGCTGAGCTGCGGCTTGCCGCTGGCGCTGCCAGCCGCCGCCCAGCCGATCGAAGAGACCCTCGACTTCAAGAAGCTGATGGAGCGGGGCGAATACAAAGCCCTCGGGCGCAAGCTGGCCAAGTACCTCGACCTCGAGAAGGCCGACCCCAAGCTGCGTCGCTACCTGGAGATGAACCTCGAGTACCTCGCGCGCGGCGCGAAGCCTGCCGTTCCGGGCAGCGAGATCATCCTCGTGCGCGGGGCCAAGAACGACATGCTCTACAACATGCCGGCGGCCTCGGGCGGCGAGAAGCTGATGCTGCCCAACTCGATCCGCCACATGCGGACGAGCTGGGACAAGCGCCTGCCGCGGATCACGCGCTACTTCTCGGAGGCCACGACCGCGACGGGGGGCAACGGCAAGACCGTCCATGACCTCGAGCGGATCATCGAGCACCACAAGGGCGGCGGCCTCGGCACGAGCGCCAACAGCGTCAAGAGCGTGCTGATCTCGGCCTCGACCAACCCGATCAGCAGCTTCGGCCCGCCCTTCTACATCCTGAAGGTCGCGCCCGAGCGGGCGATCTTCAACTGGAAGGGCCTGTCCGGCGAGAAGGAGGTCCTGCTCCCCTTCTGGATCCTGCCGCACGAGATCGTGGCCAAGTGCAACTCGATGGAGGAGGTGCGCAACCACCCGCTCTACCAGCAGAGCAAGTTCAAGAACGTGAACGTCAGCTCCTACGGCTACGGCGCGGGGGGCTCGGCGAACAACTGGGCGATCATCGAGCAGAACATTCGCGAGGGTCGCGCGCCGCTCGAGGGCGTGGCGGGCCTCAACAGCTACTTCAGCGAGGGGCCCAACGTCGGCCCGCGCGCTGACGCGGCCTTCCTGCAGCGCTTCACCGAGAAGGTCGAGCGCCTCGGCGGCGTGGTCGAGCGGGTGCACCCGGGCGACCACCGCCTGCCCCCTGGCGCGCAGGCCCGGACCTACCTCGACGCGCAGGGGCGGCCGCACGTGCTGATCCCCGCCGATCGGATGCCTGCCAAGGTCGGCTTGATCGACGAGCTGACCCACGTCCACCAGCTGGCCCAGATGCTCAAGTCGCAGGGCAGGGCCGCGGTCCAGGACCTGCTGATGAAGGCCCGCATGGGCGACCCCAAGGCCAAGGACGTGGTCAACCGCTGGGAGATGCGCGCCAAGCGGATGGTGCGCAGCCTGCTCCCCCAGGGCGATCCGCTCCGGCCCCTCCTCGATCGCTCGATCGCCGAGCTGCAGAAGGAGATCGACCCCTACTCCAAGGCGCGGCGCGCCACCAACGGCACGATCGACTGGAAGCAGGTCGGCAAGCAGTTCGGCGGGGGTCTGGCGCACTTCACCCTGGCGCTCTTCCTCAAGGAGCTGGCGCTGGTGGCGCGGACGGGCGACTCGATGCTGATCGAGGAGTTCTTCCAGGGGCTGCTGACGACCGACTTCTACGTCCACTACGGCCTGTTCTCGCTCGGCGCCGCCGGCGCCGACATGGCCTACACGGCCTTCGTGCAGCGGCACGTCAACCGCTTCATTCGGCCGCGCTTCGTCCAGTCGGTCCTGCGCAGCCAGCTCAGCCTGGCGGTCGGCATGGCGCTGCCCGACCTGGTGATGGGCAAGTTCGACGGGCGCGTGTTCGCGATCAACCTGGCCGGCCTCGGCCTCTCCTCGGTGGCGGTCAAGGCCGGCGTGGCGGGGATCAAGTGGGTCGCCAGCCTGGCCCGGGTCCCCGGCGCGAGCGCCTTCGTGACCAAGCTGGCCCAGGCCCGCCGCCTGACCAAGGTCAGCGGCTTCCTCTATCACGCGGTCGAGACGGCGGTCGTGCTCTACGTGGGCGAGAAGATCTCGCGCGCGATCGACGCCAAGCTGCGCAAGGACGCCGCCGAGGACGCGGTGCGCGAGGCGGCGGCGGCTCTGATCGCCGACCCCAAGGGGGAGGGCGCCCAGGAGCGCGCCGCGGCCCTGAGCGAGGCCTTCCGCAACTACCGCGACATGACGGCCGGCCCCATGATCGAGGCCGAGCAGCTGCTCATGGAGCGCCTCGAGCGGCTCGCGACCGAGGTCAAGCAGAACGACGACGCGCTGAAGAAGCTGCGCGAGAGCGACCTGCCCAACCTGCGCGAGCGCGGCGAGCGCCTCGCCCGCCAGCGCGAGGAGGCCTTCCAGCGCGACACCAAGCGCGCGATCGACGCCTACGACGCCGCCTTCGCGGCCGCCCGCGAGAAGGTCTACGACCCCAGCGTGCGGGCCAGCGAGCTGCCCAGCGGCGAAGACATCACCGCCGTCCTGCGCGGGCGGCCCGAGGTCGCGGGCGAGGACACCACCTCCTGGCGGGCGCGCCAGCGCCTCGACCACGCCGAGCGGCGCGTGCTGAACTCGCTCAGCGACCTGCCCAACTCGCGCCTCGCGGCCTACGACCAGGAGGCGGCCTTCTGGGACGCCATGGCCAAGGCGCACTCCGACGACCCCCTCGCGGCGGCCTACTTCCAGGAGCGAGGCGACACGATCCGCGCCGTCCGCCAGCAGGATCACGACGTGGTCAGCGGCAAGCGGACCGGCGACGAGCGCACCGCCGAGGACGTCGACCAGACCCTGCAGGGCTTCCTCAAGGCCCTGGAGGACGTCGAGAAGGAGACCTCAGGCGCGGGCGCTCAGGACGGCGCTCAGGACTAGCGCCGCCTCGGGCTCGTGAGTTCGCAGGGAGCTGTCGCTGTGGCGACAGCTCCTTTGCGTTCCGGAGATTGAACGGAGAAAACTGGAAAACTAGAAGGCGCGGTGAGCGCTTAGCGAAGCTGCCTTCTGCGAGTTTTCCAGTTTTCTCCGTTCAGAGTCGAGTTAGAGGGAGCTGTCGCTGTCCGCGACAGCTCCTGCACGCCTGCGGACCAGCTACGAGCCTGCGGCGATCCGCTGGAGGCGCTCCTTCTCGGCGGGGAACTTCACCAGCCAGGCGTGGATCAGGCGCTCGACCCACTCGTAGTCGTCGATCCCCGGCTGGACCGCGTTGACCTGCAGGTAGGTGTGATAGACGGCGCGGGTGGCCTGCTGGACGACCTCGATCTTGACCTCCTCGACGCGCTTGGCCGCGACGCCGTGGTCGGCGAGGACCTCCGCGCTGAGACCGACCGGCGAGTGGTGGCCGAAGAGGGCGCTGACGTCGAACAGGGCCGCGTAGCGCAGCTGCGGGTCCTCGCTGCGGACGAGCGCCAGGAAGGCGACCAGGTCGCAGTCGCTCTCGCGCGCGAAGCCCGCCTGGTGGGCCTTCTCGTGGGCCATGGTCACGGGCAGCACGCGCGGGTCGACGCCGGGGTCGACCCAGCTCTCGGTCGTCCAGGGCAGGCAGATCCCCGTCCAGCCGCCCGTCAGGAAGAGCCCCGCCGGCATGCGGCGCACGGGGCGGCGCAGGGAGGACAGCCCTTCGTCGAGGCCTTCTGCGGCGAGGAAGGCGCGCACGGCGGCGTCCACCCGCTCCTCGAGCTCGGCGCGGGTGAGCTCGGTCCACTCGACGCGGGCCCGGTTGGTCGCGGCGCAGATCAGGCCCGCGCTCTGCTCGAGGGCCGCGCGGGGCGGGTCGCTCAGGTCGAGGCCCTTGCGCTGCGGGATCGAAGGGCGCCAGTAGTTGAGCCCCCAGCAGATCGGGAACAGGTGGCCCAGGAGCGCCAGGGCCACGATCAGCCGCCACAGGAAGGTCCGCACCGGCTTCGCCTGCCCGCGAGCGTGGACGACCAGACCGGCCAGGAGCCCGATCACGAGCGAGATCGCGGGCGAGGCGGGGGTCTGATCCAGCAGCGCCCAGAGCGCGCTGAGCAGGGGAAACACGCCCTGGCCGTAGACCGCCTCGACCAGCCCCGGCGCGAAGGTGAGCAGCCACAAGGCCAAGGCGTGCAGCGGCAGCGCGACCACGACCGCCATGCCGAGTCGACCGACCACGGGCTCGGGCTCGGGCTCGCTCGGCGGCGGGCTCGAAGGCAAGGGCTCGGGCGCTAGGGGCGGCGTGTCGGACATGGATTGACTTCACGGTATCGCGAGTCGAGCCTATCGGCTGCCCCTCGGAGAGGAGCTCGCATGCCCGTGAGAGTCGTGCCTCGCGCCGATCGAGAGCGAACGCTCCTCGAGGCTGGTGTGCCAGCCGCCTTCCTGAGGGTCGTTGCTGGGCTGAGCCAGCGATCCGACGGGCTTGAGTGGTGCTTTCGCGATGAAAGCGTCGCCTACAGCTACCTCTCTGCCCTCGAGGGGGAGAGCCTCCAAGGGGCCCCCGAGGAGGTTCGGGTCCTCCACGATCGCGAGATCACGCCGTTGACGACCGACATGAACGGCGACACGTTCCTCCTACTCTGTAGGGGAGGCGGGCAGCCGACTTCATTCGTGGACTACGGACTCGAGGAAGGCCTGTGCGAAGACTACGGCAGCAACTTCCAGCTCTGCCTCGCCAACCTCCTGATCTTCGTCTACGAATGCTGTTCAGAGTGGAGCGCGGATCAGTTCGTGAGCGTCGCCGAGGAACTCGGCTTCGCTCGACCAAGACGCTTGGTCGAGGAACTGATGTCTTCACGACGCGGGACCTCCGAAGAAGACCGGGCATGGCGGTCGAGGGTCCTGACAGGGCTCGTCGCCTAGGCGGAGGACTTTCCCGGCTCCTCTCTGGGGGCTCGGCGCGCATCCTCGACCGGAGCGGGCTCCCCCTCCTCGGGGGCAGCGAGCAGCGCGGCGCCGCCGCGGCGGAGTCGCCTGCCCTGCCAGAGCGCGGCGCCGCCGATCAGGATCGTCGCCGTCACGGCGCCGATCAGCTCGGACCACACTGGGTGCGAGGTCTCGCTCATGGCGGCCAGCGAGACCAGGACGCCGAGCGCGATGTAGGCGAAGCCGAGCCCGCCGAGCACCGTCAGGACCCGCCCGGCCTGGCTCAGGCCGTGGCCTCGGCAGAACCCCAGGCGCGCGGGGGCCCGCTCGCAATCGGGCATCGAGCAGGTCGGCGCCTCGCGCTTGGTCCGCGCCGCCTGGGTCTCGCCGCAAGCGGAGCAGGTGGCGTGCGCCTCGTCCCAGCAGGCCTGGTGGTGCCAGGCCATGCAGCTCGAGCAGCCGTGCTTTTGCTCCTCCGCCTGGATGTCGTCGTGGCAGTAGGGGCAGCGCCCCCGCGGCACGCGGATGTCCTGGCGGAGGTCGCTCAGTCCTGCTTCTCCGGCTGGGCGGAGTCCTTGCGGCGCGGCCAGAGGATCACGGGCGGCTCGGGCTGCTTCAGGTCGCGCGGGCGGACGTGCTTGAGCAGGGTGTCCTTCGCCTTGTCGTAGGCGATCCGGCCGTTGACGATCGTCCACTCGGGCAGGTTCGTGTAGCGGAACAGGTCGCCCTTCAGGACGACGAGGTCCATGTCCTTGCCGACCTCGATCGAGCCCAGGCGGTCGTCGACGCCCATGAAGCGCGCCGGCTGGAGCGTGAGGGCCTCGAGCGCGGCGCTCTGGGGCAGGCCGCCGCGGATCGCGAAGCCGGCCTCGAGGCTGAGGGTGAACAGGTCGTTGCCCGCCAGACCCCACAGCCCGATCCCGCCCGACTGGGTCACGATCGTGAGCGGAATGCCGTGCTGGTGGAGGATCTTGGCGTTCTCGATCGTCCAGCCGCTGGGGCGGTTGCTGCGCGAGTCCTCGCGGGCGTTGTCGCGGCCGCGCGGGTTGATCACCACGCGGCAGCCGACGCGCGCCAGGCGCGGGGCCATGGTCCAGGCCTCGGCGCCGCCCTCGATCAGGAGCCGGAACCCGTAGGTCTCAGCGAAGGTGACCAGCTCGTTGAGGTCGCGCCGGCTGTCGGCCTTGGCCGTGGCCCACACCGAGCCCTGGAGCATGGCCAGGTAGGCGCCGAGCTTGCCGCTCAGCTTCTTGGGCGCGGGGTGGTCCTTCTCGCCCCGCTTGAGCGCCAGCTGGTGCTCGCGCAGCTCGCGCTGGTGGTCGCGAACCTTGTCGAGGTCGGCGCGCAGGCGGGCCTTGTTGGCCGCGCCGCTCAGGCGCAGCCGCAGCAGGGTCGGGCGCGGGCCGACCACGTGGCCCTCGAGGGTCCCGTAGGTCAGCTTGGCGATCGAGTTGCCGGCGCCGACGGTCGTGATCCCCTGCGAGAGGGCGATCACGAGGTTCAGCCCGAACACGTCGGTGCTGTCCTCGGGGTTGCCCCCGCCGACGATCCCGAACGAGTTGTAGGCGATCAGGCCGGGGTAGACCCGCTTGTCCTTGGCGTCGAGGACCTCGGTCCCCTTGGGCAGGGCCAGGTCACGCCCGATCGCGTGGATCCGCCCGTTCATGCTCAGGATCGTGACGTCGCGCAGGACGCCCTGGGTCACGGTGTGGACCTGGCCGGCGTGGACCGCGAACCAGCGCGGCGGCGGCTCGGGCTTCTCCTCGGCCTTCTTCTTGGCCTCGGCGGCCTTCTTGGCCGCGGCCTGGGCGGCGGCCGCGCGTGAGGGGCCGCGCTGGGCGAGGGCGGGGCTGCTCAGGAGCAGCGTCGAGAGGGCGCAGAGCGCGAGGTGAGGGGTCTTCACTCGGTCTCCTCCTCGGCGGACCACACGGGCTCGCCGCCCAGGAACACGCGCTGGACGGTGGCGCCCGGCGCGAAGGGGTCGTCGTCGAGCAGGATCACGTCGGCCAGGCGGCCCTTCTCGAGGGTGCCCAGCTCGGTGCCGAGGCCGACCAGCTGCGCGGGCCGCTTGGTGATGGCGGCGATCGCCTCCTCGCGGTCGAAGCCGGCGCGGATCAGGAGCGCGACCTCCTCCCGCCAGCCCTGGAGCGACTGGGTCGGGACGAAGGCCACCGGGCAGCCGGCGCGGCTCAGCTCGAGGGGCAGGTTGCGCTGGGTGCGGGTGTAGGGCTCGTAGGTGATCCGCGGGTGGAGCAGGACCGTGGCCCCGCTCTCGCCGATCTTGTCGATCACGTGGAAGAGGTCGCTCTCCGTGCCCCGGTTGCCCAGGTAGAGGAAGGGGTCCAGCTTGCGCTCGCCGAAGCCGTCGACGAAGTGCAGGTAATCGCTCGCCCCGCCCAGCTCGAGCAGGACCCGCGGGCCCTCCTTGGGCTTCTGGAGGAAGGTCATGAAGACCTCCGCGCGCTCGGGGGTCTTGGGCGGCGTGAAGGTCTTGCCGGTCTGGGGGGTCGGGCGCGTCGGCCGCTTGGGCGTCGGGGCCGCGTCGAGCGACTCCGGATCGACCCCGGCCAGGGCCGGCTCGATCCCCTCGTTGGGGTCGTCGTGGTCGTGGCCGAGGGCCTCCGCTGCCTTGGAGCTGCTCGAGCGCTTGGGCTTGGGCTTGGGGGCGGGCTTGGGCTGCGGCTTGGGGGCCGGCGGCGTCTTGCCCTTCTGCTCCTGGGCCTTCTTCTTGGCGGCCTCAGCGGCCTTCTTGGCGGCGGCCGCGGCCGCGGCGCTCTTCTGCTGCTTCTCCCAGGCCTCGCGGGCCTTCTTGATCCGCTCGATCCAGCTCTCGGCCTCCTTGAAGGCGCCGCGCAGGGTCAGCTTGTCGGTCGGGAGCCGGTCCATGGTGATCCGCAGGTAGCCCGCGCCCGCCAGGAGCCGGTCGTCGACCTCGCCGTCGGTCGGGCGGAGCACGATCGCGCGGCCCGGGACGCCGTTCCCGTCGGGGATCAAGGCCACGGCCACGATCCCCGCCTTGAGCAGGTCTTCCATGTCGCCGGGGCGGGGGAAGAGCTCCTTGCGCACGTCGAGGTGGCTGTTGTTGCCGCTCCGGCGCCGGCTCGGCAGGGAGTAGCGCGAGCGCGCCAGCACCAGACCAGGCATCAGCACCTGGTCGGGGGCCTCGATCACCTCGCACTTGGGCGGGAGCGAGACCTTGGTGCCGACGGCCTCGACCTTGCCGTTGCGGATCACGAGCATGCCCGGGCTGAACTCCTGGCCCGTGCCCGTGATCACCTTCTTGGCCTTGATCGCCACGAAGCGGTCCTGCGCCAGCGAGGGCGTGGCGAGGACTGCCAGCAGCGCGGCCGTAACGAAGAGGCTCCGCATTAGAACCGCCGCTTCTTCTTGCTGTCGTAGACGAGCTTGCCCTGCACCCACGTCTTGTGGCAGGCGTGGCGCGGGTCGATGGGGTCACCGGACCAGAGCGCCAGGTCGGCGTCCTTGCCGACCTCGATCGACCCGACGCGATCACCGAGCCCGAGGGCCCGCGCGGGGACGATCGTGAGGCCCTTGAGGGCGACGTAGGGAGGGAGGCCCAGCCGGCAGCCGATCGTGGCCTGGAGCGTCAGCTCCTCTTCGGGGACCACCGGGGCGTCGGTGTTGATCCCCAGCTTGCGGATCCCTTGGGCGTAGTAGCGCTCGGCGCAGCCGTAGATCGCTCGCTCGGTGCGGTCGAAGAAATACTGGCGCGGCCCGACGATCGTGTCGATCTGCCGCTCCTTGACCAGGGGCGCGGTCTTGTAGCCGTCGAAGGTCGAGTGATCGAGCATCACGTCGAGGCCGAACTCGTCGTGGAGCATCCGGATCGTCTTCATCACGACCTGGTACATCTGGGTGTGAACCGAGACCGGGAACTCCTTGCGCCACAGCCCGCGGAAGCCGTGCCAGACGGGGTCCCGCGGCGGCGCCGGGCCGGCGCGCTCGGCGCCCTGCTCCTGGACCTTCTTCTCGTAGCGCTCCCAGGTCTGGTGGTAGGCGCGAGCCTTCACCAGGGTCTGGCGCAGGTTGTAGTTCATGTAGCTGCGACCGACCCCGAACCAGTAGCGCTCGGGGTTGCCGGCCTGCGCGATCTTGAGCGAGCCAGGCGAGCGAACGGTCATGTCCGCCACGGTGCGGCCCGCCGTCCGGCTGACCGTGCCGAAGCCCGAGAGGTTGTTGCCGCTGCCAGGGATCAGCAGCACGGTGGTCACCCCGCCCGCGACCGCGTTCTTGAGGTTGTCGTTCTCGGGATCGAGCGTGTCGACCGTGCGCAGACCGGGGTTGGTCAGGAACACGCCGTCGTTGAGGTCGCGCAGCGAGCCAGCGATGTGGTTGTGGCAGTCGACCAGCCCCGGCACCAGCCAGCGCTTGGGGGCGCGCACGACCTCGGCGCCCTCGGGCACCTCGACCTGTCCCCGCTTGCCGAGGGCCACGATCTTCGCGCCGCGGATCACCACGACCGCGTCGTTGATCACCTCGTCACGGGCGTTCATCGTCACGACCTTGCCGACCTCGAGCGCGACGACTGGCTGGTCGTCGGCCCGGGCGGAGGTCGCCAGCAGGCA
>CALDQK010000212.1 GCA_937911525.1 uncultured bacterium | reverse complement strand
TGCTCCTCACCGACGGCGAGCCGAACTGCGGCGCCGACGGCGTCGCGGGGCACCGCAGCATGATCGCGAGCAACAACCCCGGCGCCGTGGTCCACGTGTTCGGGATCCAGGCCAGCGGGCCCTGGCGCGCCTTCTGCCAGGGGGTGGCCGCCGACTCGGGCGGGCGCTACGTCGACGTGCCCTGACCTCCTCGCCGCGCCCCCGCAGGACGGCCCAGGAGGGTTGGGCCGCAGCCTTCTCCAGCGAGGAACGAGGTGGTGAAGGAATGCGGGTTAGGCTCGCGCCATGAGTGACCGCTGGCACGAGCTGCGCGAGTTCGTATCGCGCTGGTATCGGGACCCCCTTCAGCCCAGCGACGTCCTCGCGCGGCGCTTCGCCAAGCTCGGCCCGCCCGCCCTCGTCGAGTGGTTCGAGCTCGTCGGTGAGCGCCCGCAGGAGACCTTCCTCAGCTTCCCCGACCCCGAGGTCTTCTCGACCTGGCCTCAGGTCCCCAAGGCGACGCGCGCCACCCTCGCCTCAGCCGACTCGGAGCGCGGCGTCTTGCCCCTCGTCGTGTGCGGCGGGCACGGCGGCTGGGGGGTCGACGTCAGCGACCCCCTGCCCGACCCGCCCGTGACCCTGCTCGAGCTCGAGGGCGAGACCAGCGAGCCCTTCGAGGGGTCGCTCTCCTCGCTGCTGACCGCAGCCGTGATCGTGGGCACGGTCTGCAACGAGTCTCCCCTGGGCCCCCTCGCCGAGGGGGTCCGCTGCCTGGATCCCGACCAGGTGGGCAGCGAGCTGAGCGCCTACCTCTGCGGCGGCGACTTCGAAGCGGGCTTCTGGACCTTCGACGGCGGCGAGCTCCGCCAGGACGCCGCCGGGGAGGTGCTGGTCTTCGACAGCGGCGAGCAGAGCGTGCTGGTCCACGGCGACTCCGCCTGGGAGCGGATCGCCGCCCTGCTCCCGCCCGAGCCGAGCGCGCCGCCGCTCCCGCGCGGCGACGCCGAGCGCGGCGCCGAGCTGCTCGAGCGCCTCGAGGCGGCCTGCGAGAAGCTGCTCCGCTTCGAGCGCGCCTTCCTGGACGACTTCCGCCGTCAGGTCCGCAGCGGGAGCCCGCCAGCGAGCCTGCTGACCAAGGCCGCCGAGATCCTCGCCAAGCGCGAGTAGCGCTCCTACTCGCAGACCGCCTGCAGCAGCGCGTCGAGCTGGGTCGCGTCGAGGTCGCTGTTCTCGCGCAGCTCGGCGGCGAGGTCCTCGACCTCGCTCACGTACTCGCTGCCCTTGCCGCAGGCCGGGTGGACGTAGCCGGGCCGCTTGGCCACGAAGGAGCCCGTGTCGACCTCGCGCTCGACGGCCAGCCGCAGCTCGCCCTTCTTGATCTTGTCGTCGCAGACCAGGCAGCCCGCGCGCCCCGAGGGGGCCAGCTCGCCGCGGGGGAAGGCCTTGCCCTTGCGCCCCTTGGCGATCTCGGCCTCGAGCTGGTCGCGGTCGGGCACCTCGCCGTCGAACTCCGCGAGCGCCGGGCCGAGCTTGGTCGGGAGCTGGGCGGCCGCGCAGGAGAGGTGGAACCACTTGTAGGTCCCGCTCTCGCTGAAGCTGTAGTCGACCTCGCCGAAGCGCAGGTCGCCCTTCTCGATCTTGTCCTTGCACTTGCGGCACTTGGCGCGGCCGCTGACGGCCTCCTCGATCCGGTCGCCCATGGGGCACCTCCTCGGCGCGGGATCATGGCCGGCCTGGAGGCCGATCGCCAGCCCCGCTCCGTTGGCCGAGGACGCGGTGCCGAGGATGGGCCAAGCGGGAGCAGATCGACGAGCGCACGGACGTCTACGGGCTCGGCGCGCTGCTCTATAGCCTGCTCACGGGCTCGCCGCCCTTCAACGCGCCGACCTCGCTCGAGATCCTCCAGCAGGTGGTCGACCAGCCGCCCCTCCCGCCGAGCCTGCTCGGGATCCGCCTTCCGCCCCGCCTGGAGGCGCTCTGCCTGCAGGCCCTCGAGAAGGACCCCCAGCGCCGCCCCCAGTCGGCCGCCGAGTTCGCGGACGACCTCGACGCCTTCCTGGCGGGAGCGGACGCCCCCGCCGCGCGTGGGCCCCTGCCGGGCGTGCTGGTCGCGATCACCCTCCTCGCCTGCGGCCTCGGCCTGGGGCTCGCGATCGGGCGACGAGACGCGGAGCTGCTCGCCGGCGCGTCGCCGACAGAGCTGCAGCCCAGCGCTCTGCCCAGCGCGCCCCCAGCGTCACCTCGCCCCAGTCCACCCCCGCCGGTTCCTCCGCCCCCTGCTGGGCGAGGTGCGGCGAGCCCAGCCCCGGCGAGCGCTCCGCAGCGGGTCCTGCCGGCGCTGGCCTCTCGCGAGGGGCACCCGATCTTCTTTCGCAAGGCCGGCTTCGCGACCGGCTGGCGTCTGCGCGGTCGGCTGCAGGTGGAGGTTCATGAGACGAGTGATCCCCGGCGACCTCTGCCTGCTGAGCGCCAAGCAGGCAGGCGCCGGGATCGAGTCGGAGCCCACGGGGCTGCCCCTGCCGGACCTCAGCCGAGTGGAGTCCCTGCGGCTCTCGTTGCGTGCGCCCCAGGTCAGCGCTCAGGCGCCCCTCGAGGTCGCGGTTCAGCTCGGTGGTCCGCGCCCCGAGGCCACCCTCCAGCGCCGCTTTCGCGTGCCCCAGTCAGGCTGGCTGGTGGCGGACGTCCCGCTGCGTTGGATGTCGCTCGGCGGGCGCGCCTACCCGAGCTGGTCCGAGCTGCGCTGGCTGAGGATCTCGCTCCTCCAGCCTGGAGTGCTCGAGCTGGCCGACCTGCGCTTCTTGCCTGGCTCCCCCGCGCCGCGCATGGGCGAGGTCTTGTCGCTCGCCTTTTCTCGCCAGGAGCGCGTGTTCCGCAACCGCGGCGCGGGCGTGACGGTCTACGGCGATCGAGACCCGCGCGACCCGGCGCTGGTGCCCGCCCTCGAGCGCTGCCGCGCTCGCCTCGCTCGCTACGGCCTCCCCCTCGACCAGCGCCCCCTCGAGCTGCTGCTCTTCCACGACCCCGCCGCCTTCCAGTCCTTCTGGGACGGCTACGCGCGCAAGCAGGGGATCCCGCTGCCGCCTCCGCTCCAGGGGGCCGCGGCCCTGACCCAGTCCAAGATCAGCGCGCTCGTCTACCGGGCCCGGCCCGAGACCGTCCCGCTCGCGGTGCACCAGCTGACCCAGCAGGCCCTGGTTCGTGCGCTGCGGCTCAAGGCAGGGGCGTGCTGGGTGTTCGTGGGGATCAGCGGGCTCGAGCAGCTCCACTGCGCCCAGCGCGACCTCGTCGCCTGGCTCGAGCGCCAGCCGCAGCGCCGCTTCTCGCTGGCCCAGGTCACCAACGGCGGCAACGTGCCCGAGGGCGGCAGCTGGATCGCGCTGGCGCTGGTGGAGTGGCTCGCGACCCTGCACCCCGAGCAGCTGCGCGGGCTCCTGGCGCGCTTCGCCCGCGCGGGCTCGACGAAGCTCGAGCCGCACTTGACCGAGCTCGGCGCGAGCATGGAGCGCTTCGAGGAGGCCTGGCGGGCCTGGGTCGCTCGGCGCTTCCCCAACCTGCGCCTCTACTGAGGCAGGAGCCCCTCGGCGCGCTGCCAGGCCAGGAGCTGCTCGGCGATCCAGGCCGCCCCGGCCGCGGTCGGGTGGATCCCGTCGCGGTCGCGCAGCAGGCGGGGGCGGTCCTGGGGGTAGCGCCGGTAGAGCGGCAGGAGGTCCAGGGTCGGCAGGCCGAGCTCCCGGCCCAGCTCGACGACCCGCGCGACCTGCTCCTCGCCGCGCCCCTCGAGGAGCGCCTCGCTGGGGAACACGACCAGGCCCGGGGGCGGCGCGCCCAGCGCGACGCAGGCGGCCTTGAAGGCGCGCAGGTGCCCGCGCAGCGCTTCGAGCTCGCGCTGCTGGGCCTCGGCGGGGAGCTGGTCGAAGTCGGCCAGGTTGCTGAAGCGCAGGCCCTGCTGGGGGTGGGCTGCGGCCACCGCGGCGCGCTCGCGCTTGGTCTGCCAGCGGTTGACCTTCTTCCCCAGCATGAAGGCGAAGGCCGAGTGGTCGAAGAGCAGCCGCAGGGTCTGGCTGCGCACGGCGAGGCTCTTGCGGCCGGGGCCGAACAGGGTCCGGCGCTCGAGGTGGCTCGCGATCGGCTC
>CALDQK010000211.1 GCA_937911525.1 uncultured bacterium | reverse complement strand
TGATCCGCTAGCCCGGGTTCTGCTCCGCCGAGGAACGAGGCGGTGCAGAATCCGGACTAGCGCAGGGCGATTGGGTGGCGCTCGCCACCCAGGACCAGCACCGGCTCGCCCCGCTCGTCCTCCTCGAGCAGCGGCTCGAGGGCCAGGACCGCGGCGGGGGCGAGGCGGATCTCCCAGCTCCCGTCCCGTCCCGCGGCGTAGAGCGCGCCCCCTTCGCCGCGGCGGAGGGTCTCGGGGCGCAGGACCTCCTCCACTCCGCCCTGGAGCTCGAGGATCACCTCTTCGCCCCGGACCCGCGCGCCGCGGGCGTGGAGCGGCGCGTCCTCGACGGTGACGTAGACGTAGTGCAGGTCGTTGCGGAGGACGTAGCGCCCCTCCGGTGTGCGCTCGACCCAGCGCGCGAAGGCGGCGGCGATCCCTGGGTGCTCGATCGGCTGGGGGCCGCTGAAGAAGCGGCCGTCCCTGGTCAGGATCAGGTCGGTCTCGCGCGAGAGGCCCATTCGCGCCAGGTCGGCGTCGCTGACGTGGTCGCTGCGGGTGGGCTTCATGGCCTCAGTCTCGCGCGGGAGGCGAGTCCGGGCCAGGCTCCGGCCACAGCGCTCGCAGCCCGGCGACGACGGCCGGCGCGGCGGTCTCGATCCGCAGCACGCGCGGTCCGAGGGAGATCGAGCGGAAGCGACCTCGCAGCAGCTCGAGCTCGTCGGGGCGAAAGCCGCCCTCGGGCCCGATCGCGAGGGTCACCCTCGCGGGCGGAGCGTCCGGCAGGGCCGCGCGCAGGGGCTGGGCCTGACCCGTGTCGCAGACCAGGGCCAGCTCGTCGCTGGGCAGGCTCTCCAAGAGGTCCTGTGGGGTCTGGGGCGGCTCGAAGGAAGGCAAGCGGTCGCGCCGGCACTGCTTGCACGACTCGAGGATCCAGCGCTGGGCGCGCTCGGCGCTGGGCGGGGAGCTGACGCTGCGCGCGCACTGCAGCGGCACGATCGCGTCCGCGCCCAGCTCCGTGAGGGCCTCGAGCAGGCGCTGAGCCCGCTTGGCCTTGGGGATCGCGACGGCGACCCGCAGCCAGGGCGGCGCCGGGGCGGTCGGCTCGCGCCGCTCGCTGACCCGCAGCACGCTCTGGCGCTTCTCGACGGCCGCCACCGTGGCCTGGGCCCGGCGCCCCTCTCCGTCGAACACCTCCACCTCGCGCCCCGGCGCGAGGCGGAGGACCTTCGCCAGGTGCTGGTGCTCCTCGTCCCGCAGGATCAGCTCTTCGCCCGCCGGGAGAGGAGAGTAGAAGCGAGGGATTCGGCTCATCGGAGCTCGACCTTCCGGTCTTTCTGATTCACTTAAAGTTCGCCCGAATGTTCAGGAACGTGCCGCAATCGTCCAGGCGTCCGAGCTGGACGAAATAGAAGCGGCTGAAATCAAAGCGCTTAACGGAGTGTAAAGGCGCGGCGTGAAGATTGCGCCCTCGGCTGGCCGGAGAGTTCATGAAGGGTGTCATCCCACTAGTCATCGCCTGGCTCTGTCTCTTGAGCGGGGCCGCCCTCGGGCAGCCGAAGCGGCCCTACGGCCTGACCGAGGCCGAGTATCAACGGGCGAAGCGGGCGCTCAAGGCCAAGGTCCGCCGCCTCGAGGCGGCCTACGCGCTCTACGACGAGGAGAGCCAGGGCTTCCGCGGCGTGTGGACCGTGGCAGGCACCCGCAGCGCCGAGAGCAGCGACGGGGACGTCACCAGCGCCGCCCTCACGGGTGAGCTCACGATCACCTACGACCGCGAGGAGGAGCGCTACGAGGTCGCCGGCAAGGTCAAGGTGGCCGGCCAGCGCGGCAGCCGCTGGGACGGCGTGGCCGACCTCGGCAGCGGGCAGCTCATCGAGGCCTACGACGCGGTCGCGGGCGGCGAGGGGGAGGCCCTCTACACGCGCGCGGCGGACGGCACCTTGGCGCTGCGCTTCCGCTCCCTCCGCGGCGAGCCCAAGATCACGGCCCGCGCGAGCCTGACGCCGGCCTTCGCCGTCTCGCAGGCCGAGCTGCGCCAGCAGCTCTTCGAGGCGAAGAAGGAGCTGCAGTATCTGCGCTACCCCCGCCCCGAGCCGGTCCGCTACGCGGCCCGCAGCGGCGACGTCGCCCTGCGCTTCACCCCCACCGTCGAGCACGACCCCGACGGGGTCGAGGAGGACGTCCTGCGGCTGATCAAGAGCGCCAAGGCCTCGATCGACGTGGCCTCCTTCGAGTTCGCGCTCGTCCGCGTCTCGCGGGCCCTGATCGAGGCCCAGCAGCGCGGCGTCAAGGTGCGCGTCGTCTACGACGACCTCGAGGATCACCAGCGCGCGGTGCAGCTGCTCAAGCAGCACCAGGTGCCCTGCCGCAGCGACGGGCGCTCGGGCTTCATGCACAACAAGTTCATGGTGATCGACCGCGGCCAGCCCGAGGGGGACCTGGTCTGGACCGGCTCGACCAACCTCGCGCCGCGCGGGATCTACGTCTCCGACAATCACACCCTCCTGTTCCACAACGCGGAGCTGGCCAAGCTCTACACGATCGAGTTCGAGGAGATGTTCGTCGACGGCCAGTTCGGGATCACCTCGCCGAGCAACACTTCGCACGAGTGGATCCGCGTCGACCGCTTCACCAAGGTGCAGGTCTACTTCGCGCCCGAGGACGACGCCCTCGATCGCCTGATCGAGCTGGTCAAGACCGCCAGGCGCTCGATCAAGATCATCGCCTTCGCCTTCACCTCGCCGCGCCTGTTCAAGGCGATCACCGAGCGCATGGCCGCGGGCGTCGAGGTCCAAGGCTTGTTCGAGTCTCGCCACGCCGGCTGGAAGGACATCATGATCGCGCCCCTGCACAACGCGGGGGCCGACGTCCGCTTCGACCGCAACCCCGACGCGCTCCACCACAAGGTGATCGTGATCGACGGTCGCTACGTCTGCACGGGCTCCTTCAACTTCTCGGACAACGCGGACCGGACCAACGACGAGAACATGGTGATCGTCAACAGCCGCTCGGTCGCGCGCGTGTTCACGCGAGAGCTCGCGCAGCTCTTCTCGGTGTCCGATCCCAACGACCCCCGGATCGCGACGGCGGGCATGCCCGATCCCAACGACGACCCGGACGGGATCCTGGACGCGATTCGCGCGGCCCGACCCCAGCCCGCCGCGACGACGCCGACGACCGGCGCCACGCCCGACCCCGCGGACACGGGCGACACCTCGGGCTTGAGCGGGGCCGTCGACGACGCGGCTCGCAGCGACGACGACTAGGTAGCGCACAGCCAGCACCGATCGCAGCGCCGCTGCAGCCTCGCCCGACGACGCCCTGCGCCGTCGGGCGTTCGCATGTAAAGACTTCCGCCGCAGCAGTTTGCGCCACCTTTACCGTCGGACTCAGCTCACTTGCGAACCATCGCCCAAAGCTGGGCGGTTCAGGTTGAGCGCAAGGCACTACGCACTTGACTTAGGCGGCTTCAGGACCGGCGTGCGGCTTGCTCGGGGCAGGGCAACACCAACCCAAGGACCCTTCCCATGACCCTCCGCCGCTCCGGCCTGACGAGCGCCTTGATCGCAGCCGCGCTGCTCGCGATCGGCCTCGCTGGTCCCGCCCAGGCCCAGTGGACGCCTCAGTCCTACTTCTCCCCCAACGGTGGCGGCGCGGATGCGACCGCCGAGGTGATCGACAACGCGCAGGACACCCTCGACGTGGCGATGTACAGCATGTCGACCAGCGGGCCGATCTGGAACTCGCTCAAGGCCGCGATCCAGCGCGGCGTGCGGGTGCGGGTCGTGATGCACAAGGGGCATACGAGCAACAAGCACAAGACCGCGGCCCTCGAGGGGATCGGGGCGCACGTGTTCGCGGTCACCAAGACCATGCACCAGAAGTTCGCCCTGGCGGACGCCGGCAAGTGGTGGCGGCGCAAGCTGGTCAACGGCAGCGCGAACTGGTCGACCGGCGCCGAGACGCGCTACAGCGAGAACACGGTCGTCTACGGACGCCACTACCACCTCTTCTACGCCTTCCAGCAGGAGTTCAACCGTCTGCTGGCCGACGCCAAGCCGCTCACGCCGCAGGCCGCCGCCAACCAGGAGCCGGTCCGGCTGAACAAGCCCAGCAGCCGGGTCCGTCGCTACGAGCGCGCGGTGTTCACCAGCGCCAACTTCGACACCGGCACCGAGGTGGTCGCCGACGAGATCATCGCGCTGATGCAGAAGGCGGAGGAGTCGATCGTGATCGACGTCGCGCACTTCAACTCGCAGCGGATCACCGACGCGCTGATCGCGGTCAAGCAGGCCAAGCCCAGCCTCCAGATCGAGGTCATGGTCGACCTCGGCGAATACGCCGACGGCAAGTCGAAGGTCAAGCAGCTCGAGGGCGCCGGGATCGAGGTCCGCTACAAGACCTACTCGCTCTCCTTCCTGCACCCCCGCAGCCAGCTGCAGCACCACAAGACCATGATCGTGGACCGCCGCGACATGATCACCGGCAGCTACAACTGGTCCGAGACCGCTGAGCTGCGCAACTACGAGAACGTGATCGTGGTCCAGGGCCACGTGGCGCGGAACAAGCCCATGATCGAGGCCTTCCTGGCCGAGCACGACCGCCTCTGGAACCAGAACCGCGACCGCTACGCGCCCTTCATGGCGGCCATGCGCAGCGACCCCAGCGACGCCGACTACCGCCGCTACGTGCCGATCCACTTCGACACCGACTACTACCGCGGCCCCATGAGCCTGACCCGCTCGGAGCTGCGCGACCTGCGCAGCGCGGCCTGGGCCGCCGGCGCCTTCGAGCGTCAGCCCAACGGCAAGCGCAACGTCGAGTTCAGCTACCTCGACCGCGAGAACCGCGACGTCTACCGGGGCAACCCGCCCGGGACCTTCATCGACCTGGGCAACCTCAACGGCGCGACCACGGTCTTGAGCGGCCTCAACAACAACTAGGCGCTCGGCTCGCGAAAGCGAAAGAGCCCCGGCCGAGGCCGGGGCTCTTTGCGTGTGCGGGGCACGTCCCCCGCCTGTGTCAGCACACACCTCAGAGCGAAAGCGTAAGGGGCTGGTGCGCAGCCCTGGTGCTTTCGCGGGCCCAAGATGGGGGTGTCAGCACACACACCTCAGAGCGAAAGCGTAAGGGGCTGGTGCGCAACCATTTTCAAGCCGTGGAAGATCACACCTCCCGCAGCACCAGCCCCTGGTGCTTTCGCGAGCCCAAAGATGGGGGGTCTGGGGGGGCGCAGCCCCCCCAGAATCAAGCCTGCACCTCGTCCAGGCGGCGCATGCCTTCGAGCAGGAGCGAGGTGGTGTCGCGGGCGGCGGCCGGGTCGGCCTCCGAGGGCGGGGTGTCGGCGCCCTCGAAGTTGAACTTGCCCGTGTTCCAGGTCAGGAACTCGTAGAAGCTCTCCTCGCCGCCGTCGGCGTAGTTGGCCTGGATCGACCAGATCTGCCCTTCGTGGAAGAAGAGGCGGATCTCCTTCTCGGCGCTCTGGATCTCGAGCGTGCCGGTCCGGTCGGTGACCGTGATCGCCTGGATCAGCTCGGCGGGCCCGATCATGGTCAGGTTGCCGTTGACGCCGTCTGCCTGGTCGTCGCTGAACTGCTTGGACATCTTGTTCAGGCGCAGCGCCAGCAGCTTGCTGAAATACTTGTTCAGGACCGGGTTGCGCCCGAGCAGGTTGTCGAAGTCGGTCTTGGTGATCTGCATGGCGCGCACCGCCTCGCGGGCGCGGATCGTGGCGCTGCAGGGGTCGCCGGTCAGGAGCGACATCTCGCCGAAGCACTCGCCGTGGCTGAGGATCCCCAGCAGCTTCTCGCTGCCGTCGTCGTTGGGCTTGAGCACCTCGACCTGGCCGCGGGTCACGATCATGAGCGCCTTGCCGGGCTGGCCGAAGGTGATGATCTCCTCGCCCATGGGGAACTCGACCTCCTGGATCATGGGGCCGATCTTCTCGAGCTCCCGATCGGGCAGCGCGGCGAACATGGGGATCACGCGCAGCGAGATCAGCTTGCGCGTGTGCTGCGGGTCTCGCTTGACCTCTCCCAGGCTCTCGAGCCGGAAGCCCGCCTGCGCCCGACCGCCCCGGCAGCCGCGGCAGAGCAGCACCCGGTCGTCCGCCTCTCCGCCGGCCGTGAGCTTGATCGTCCACGGCAGCAGATCGGCCAGCGCGATCGCGCACACGGCGTCGCAGTCACCCATGATCAACTCAGGGAGGGACACGGTCATCCGGTCCCCTGACTTGAAGATGGGGCAGTCGTGAACCTTCTCAGCGACCGCGAGGATCTTCTTAGGCACGCAACCTCCCGTCTGAACGGTGTACTCGCCCCCCCTAGGGCTTGTCAATCTGAGACTTGCCAAGGTCCTTACGTCGGTGCGCGCGTTGCTCCTCCGTGAGGGAGTGGCTACATTTGGGTCGGATGGGTGCGCGCGGTGTGGCTCGCCGCGGCATTCCTTGGGGGGTGAGGGCCTGTGTCTCTGCCGACATCCAATGACTACAACAGCTTGACGGCCGATCCCGCCCAGGCGACGCAGCATCCTGCGTTGAGCTACGCCCTGGCCACGCTGGGCTGCGGCGTCCGCCACGTCCTCGGCGACCAGCTCGACGAGACGCCGCGGGAGCAGCTGATCGCCGACCTCACGGCGACCTTCCGCGGCGCCGACGAGCTCAAGAGCGCCGTCCGCCACGCCTACACCCGCAGCCTCCAGAGCCTGGTCGTCGGCCTCAAGCAGGCCTGGCTCCTGATGGAGACCGGCGGCGAGCACGACTATTGCGAGGCCTTCGGCGAGGTCCGCGCCGCCTTCGTCGAGGAGGAGGGGATCGAGGGCCCGCTCCTGCTCACCTTCCTCGACGGCTTCTTCCTCGACTACGACACGGCCCTCGACGCCGAGGAGGCGATCTTCGGGCTCGAGCAGGTCTCCGACGAGGCCTTCTTCGCGACCCTCCTCGACGCCGGCAACCTCGAGGCGGCCGAGGGCACCGCCCAGTGCACGGGCCAGATCCGGGCGGGCCTGATCAGCGACGAGGTCGCCCTCGAGGAGGAGCACCCGATCGTCCGCCTCGGCTGCTGGCGCGATCTGCTCGCCGAGGGGCTCCACTTCCACCTGACCGAGCTCTGCCGGCACCACCCGAGCTGGTCGCGCTACCTCGAGTCCTTCAAGGCCGGCACCCTCGAGCGCGAGGAGGGGCGCGCGATCGCCAAGCAGGACGAGCGCGTCCAGCGGCGCCTCGCGATCGTGCGGCAGCTGATCGATCGTCGCGAGGCCTACAAGGAGGGCTTCGGCGAGATCCTGCCCAACCTCGAGTGGCTCTTCGACATCGCCGACCGGCTCGAGGACGTCGAGGAGACGGTCGAGAGCGACGTGCTCAAGGGCGCGGCGATCGCGGCCTCCGACCTGCCCAAGATCGTGGCGGTGGCCGTGGGCAAGGTCCACGCCGCGCTCAAGACGACGCCGGTGGGGCGAATCAGCGACGTCCTCACCGAGCTGACCCCCGGCGTGCGCGACGTGCTGCGACGCGCGCGGCGCGACTTCCGGCGCTGCCACTGGAGCGGCGAGGACTACGGCCAGGCGAGCCTCCAGCTGGCGGGCGCGATGCTGCCCGTGGCAGGCCCGGGCGCGGCCGAGCGCTACTATCGCGAGTCCCTCGCCTTCGGCGCCGACGTCGGGACCGTCGAGTTCAGCCTCTTCCTGACCGAGCTGCTCTCGGCCGACTTCGATGCGGCCTTGCGCCACCTGCTGCGCGCGGCCGAGGTCGCGCCCGACCGCTACGCGATCTTCGACTTCAACCGCTACCGCCCCCAGGCGATCCTCGGCGCCGGCGGCGCGGGGCCGACCTTCCTCGTCGAGACCGAGTCCGGCGACCGGGCCGTGGTCAAGTCGATGTGGGACCCCGTCAGCAGCGTGGACCCGCGCCCTGGCCTGCGCCCGCTCGCGTTGCTCCACAAGCAGGGCGTCCCCGGCCTGGCCCAGCTCCTGCACCTCGGGGTCAACCTCGACGAGTATCCCTACATCACGACGGCCTTCGTCGAGGGCGACGACTTCGAGAGCGTGCTCGAGGCCCGCGGCGGGCAGGTCCCCCACATGCAGGTGTGCATGCTGGGCAGCCTGGCCGCGAGCCGCCTGTCCGCGATCCACGAGGTCGGCTCGGTCCACGGCAACGTCAAGCCCGGCAACATGATCATGGGCGTGGGCGAGGAGGGCCTCGAGGTCACCCTCCTCGACCCCTGCATTCCCAACGTGCTCCTGGCCGCTCCTGGCCGCGTCAGCACGATCCGCCGCCTGATGGCCTGGTCGTGCACCGGGCGCGTGATCGCCGAGGACTTCGCCGCCTACACCGCCCCTGAGCTGGTGCGCGAGGGGCTCAAGGCGGCGACCCCCCAGAGCGACATCTACTCGCTGGGCGGCGTGCTCTATCGCCTGGCGACGGGGATCGCGCCCCGCCAGCCGAACTTCCGCATTCTGCCCTCGCCCCTGCGTCCGATCCTCAAGCGCTGCCTCTCGCCGCGCCCCGAGGACCGCCCGGCGACCGCGGCCGAGCTGGTCGCCCTGCTCGACCACGCGGCCGACGAGGAGGACACGGGGCCGGAGCCGGAGCCGGTCGCGACCGCGACGGCGCCTCCTCCTCCGCCGCCCGCAGCGCCTCCGGCGCCGAGCCAGCCTTCGCAGCAGCAAGGCTTCGACCCCTTCCAGGGCCTGGCCGGCGGCGCCGCCGCGCCCCCAGCGCCGGAGCCGGTCGCCGCCGACCCCTTCTCAGGCGGTCTGCCGGGCCTGGGTGACCCCTTCGCCCAGGCGCCGCCGGTCGCCGACCCCTTCGCCCAGGCGCCGCCGGCTGCCGACCCCTTCGGCCAGGCGCCGCCGGTCGCCGACCCCTTCGCCCCCGCTGGCGGAGACCCCTTCGCCCCGGCGCCGCCTGCGGCGGATCCCTTCGCGCCTGGGGGCGGAGACCCCTTCGCGCCCGCCGGGGGAGACCCCTTCGCGCCCGCCGGCGGAGATCCCTTCGCGGCCCCCGGGGCGCCCGCGGCGGACCCCTTCGGAGGCCTCGCGGGTGGAGACCCCTTCGCGGCGGCAGGCGGCGATCCCTTCGCGCCTGGCGCGGGCGGGGACCCCTTCGGGGGAGGTCTGCCCGGCCTCGCGGACGACCCCTTCGCCGACCCCCTGGCGGCGGTCGTGCCGGCGGACCCCTTCGCGGCGGTCCCGACCCACGATCCGCTCGCCTCGCAAGACCCCTTCTTGCCGCCCCTCGACTCGGGCCTCGACGACGACGAGGACGAAGAGGACCTCGAGGCCCTCGACCCCGGCGAGGCGCTCGCGATGCTCGAGGCCATGATGGGCGGAGGCGGCGGGAGCAAGCCCTCGGCGGCTCCCGCGGCGGACCCCTTCGGGGCGCCCGCGGGCGGAGATCCCTTCGCGGCAGGCGGGGGCGACCCCTTCGCGGCAGGCGGGGGCGACCCCTTCGCAGCAGGCGGGGGCGACCCCTTCGCGGCGGCTGGCGGCGGCGATCCCTTCGCGGCGGGCGGGGGTGGAGACCCCTTCGCGGCGGGCGGGGGCGGCGACCCCTTCGCGGCAGGCGGGGGCGGCGATCCCTTCGCGGCGGGCGGAGG
>CALDQK010000210.1 GCA_937911525.1 uncultured bacterium | reverse complement strand
GCTTGTGGCCCCAGGGAGACGCTATTGCTAGACTTCCGGCCCAGGAGGAGCGAGTGGCCACTCCCGATCGTGTCGAGCTGACGTGTCCGCTCTGTGGAAGCGCCTTCCGCGCCCGTTCCATGGGCTCGAGCTATTTCATCGCCGGACTCGACACGGACCTGCGCGAGAAGGGCAGCATCGAGGACGTCCGCCGCTACAGCATCGCGACCTGCCCGCACTGCTGCTACAGCGACTACACCTGGGAGTTCCTGGCCACCGAGCCCCTCGCCACGAAGGGCGAGGTCGCCGCCGCCCTCGGCACCGACCCGAGTCAGCCGGGTCCCGCTCGCAACCGCCCCTTCGGTGACTTCGAGCGCCTCGACCTGGCCCGCAAGTGCTTCGAGGCGCGCGAGCTCGACCGCTCCGCCCTGGCCGAGCTGGAGCTGCTGGCCTACTACGTGGCCGAGGACCTCGGTCGGCGTGACCTCGTGCCCGACCTGCGCGACCAGGCCCGCGAGCGCTTCGCCGAGGCCCTCGCGCAGGAGGACCTGCCCGACCCCCTCGCCAAGCGCTACGCCTACCTGGCCGGCGAGCTGGCCCGCCGCGGCGGACGCGACGACGAGGCCGTGCGCTACCTCGACCAGGCGATCGCGATCCAGGACCACCCCGACGCCGACTGGGATCCCGAGGGGCGCGCCTGGGACATTGGCCGCCTCGCCCAGCGCATGCGCGTGCGCGTGCTGCACCGCGACGACGACGCGGCGGCCCTGCTGGACCTGATCCGCGGCGAAGACCCGGACGTCGCCAACGAGGCCTGCCGCCTGCTCGCGACGCGCCGGGACGCCAAGAGCCTGGAGGCGATCCAGACCGCCTGGAGCGAGGCCGGCGCGCCCACCCGCTCCTCCATGCTGCGTGAGCTCGTGATCGAGCCGCGGCCCGAGTTCGGCGCCCTCTTCCTCGAGGCGCTCCGCTCCCAGGTCCCCGAGGTGATCCGCCTCGGCGCTCGCGGCCTGGGCGAGCTGGGCGACGCTGGCAACGCCGACGCGCTCCTCGAGGCCCTCGAGCGCGGCGTGCTCTCGACCGAGTCGGCCCTGGCCGACGCGCTCCAGCGCCTGCCCAGCGAGGGCAGCCACACCCTGGAGCGGGTCGGTGAGATCCTCGCCAAGTGGGAGGGTCAGACCGCCGACGCCGCCGGCGTCGAGGAGAGCTGGTTCTTCACCAGCGACCCCACCCCGCTCCGCTCGCTGCTCTACACGAGCGGGAGCGAGCAGGGGCGCGAGCTCCTGCTGCGCGACCTGCGCGCGGTGCGCGAGAACGACCTCTGGGACAAGGTCCCCTCGGGCGGCCCCGTCAGCGCGGCCCTGGCCCTGGGCACGGAGATCGCGGACGAGGCCAGGGCCCTGCTCTCGAGCGACAACCCGGCGGCCCGCCGCTGGGGCGCCTACCTCGTCGCCGAGCTGCGCGCGGAGGGCGCCAACGAGGCGCTGACCTCGCTGGTCGAGGACCCCGACCCGGTGGTCCGCCTCCAGGCGGCCTCCTCGCTCGGGCGCCTCGGCGACACGGCGCACGAGCAGGTCGTCCTCGACGCGCTCGGCAAGCTCGAGAAGGGCGACCTGCCCTTCGCGCTCCACTTCCTGGTCCCCTTCCGCAGCGACGCCGTCAAGGCCTTCCTGCGCGGGCTGTGGGCCAACGAGCGCGCGGCGCGCAGCGAGATCCTGCCCCTGCTCGGCCGCCAGGAGCTCGACGACGAGCTCGAGTCGCAGCTGAGCACCAGCCTGCTCGAGACCGACGACGACACCCGCGCCGGCGCCGTGACCGGCCTCTCGTTTACGGGCACCCCGGCGGCTGCCGAGCGCCTGCGCCTGCTCTACGACCTCGAGGACTCGGACGAGGTCCTGCGGCGGATCGTGCACGGCCTGGGCCACCTGGCCCGCGAGGGGCACCACGCCGAGCAGACGATCGAGTTCCTGCGCGAGCGCCTCGAGCGCGCGACCCCGCGCCTGCGCTTCCCGATCGCGCTGACCCTGCTCCAGCTCGGAGACCCGACCGGGATCGACGTGGTCCGCGAGCGCGCCGCGCTCTTCCACGAGTCCTACGACCGCTACGACCTCGCCGCGCCGGCGCTCAAGGCCCTGGCCGACTACGAGCGGACCCGCTAGCAACTCCCCCCTCGCGCCCGTGCCCGTGGCCGAGAGGAAGAACAGAAGGAGCTGTCGCGCTGCGCGACAGCTCCTTCGCGTTCCGGAGATTGAACGGAGAAAACTGGAAAACTAGAAGGCGCGGTGAGTGCTCAGCGGAGCTGCTGTTTTCGAGTTTTCGAGTTTTCTCCGTTCAACACTCGCACCGGAGGGAGCTGTCGCTCGTGCGACAGCTCCTTCGCGTTTCGGAGATAAACCGCCAAGGACGCCAAGGACGCCAAGGAATGCGGGCGTGTCCGCGAAACCGGGGTAGACCAGGGGTAAGACCACGAGTCTTGGCGTCCTTGGCGTCCTTGGCGGTTCGATCCAAGCAAGAAGGGAGGGAGCTCTCGCAATCAGCGACAGCTGATACTCCGCTCGCCCTTCTGGGCACCCAGCGTGATCCAGGCCGCTAGCCCAGCTCACGCTCCAGCTCGACCACGCTCGGCGAGCGTCGCCGCGCCGCGCGCAGCACGGCCAGCGCGCGTCGGCGTCGACCCTGCTGCGCCAGGGCCCGCGCCCAGAGCTCGACGCCCGTCGAGTCCGCCTTGCGCGGCGAGAGAGGACCGATCTCTCGCAGGGTGCGCAAGGCGAGGTGCGGGCGCCCGTGCCGGAGCAGCTCGCGGGCGAGCTCGTAGCGGGCGTCGCAGCAGCCGTCCGAGCAGGTCGCCTTGCCCACTCGGCCCAGCAGCTCGAGGCTCAGCTGGGGGTCGCCCAGCTCGCGGAGGCGCCGCGCGAGGCCGACCAGCAGCCAGGGCTCGCTGGGGACGAGGCGCGCCAGCTCCTGCACGTGCGCCAGCGCGAGCCCCTGGCCGCGGTGGCCGCTCAGGTCGTTGGCCAGGCGGAAGGGCAGCTCGCCGTGGGGCGCGTAGCGGCGGAGGCGGCGCGCCCAGGTCTCGGCGTCCTCGCCCAGGGAGCGCTGGACCAGGTCCTCGGCCAGGCGCGGCGCGGCGCCGAGGAGCGGGGTCTCCTCCCAGTCGCCGAAGTCCGCGCCCCAGGAGCCGACCAGGGACGTGACGTGGGCCTGGTCGGCGCCGTGGCCGCCGATCGCGCCGGCGAGGTCGCGCACGAAGTCGCGGGTGGCGCGCTCGACGCAGGCTCGCAGCCCCGAGTGCAGGACGTCGGGGCGGAGCGGGACCAGCGCTCCGTTACCGCTCAAGCCGAGCACGCAGCGCGCGACGACCTCCCCGCTGCTCGAGCGCACGCAGAGGAGCCGCTTGTTGACGTCGAGCGCGACCCCGACCGCGGTCTCCACGTCTTCGCGGCGGAGCAGGCCCTCGCAGCCGAGGGGGCGGGCCAGGTTCAGGACCTCGAGCGGGTCGGGCTCGAGCGAGAAGGTCAGCGCTCCCGCGGGCGAGGGCAGGGTCCGCGCGGGCAAGCCCTCGAGCCAGGGGGCCGCGTCGAACCCGCGCTGCGCGAGGCGGGTCAGGAAGTCGTCGTTCTCTGCCAGCCCGCGCAGGTCCCAGGGCGGCGGGCCGAGGCGGGCTCGCACCAGGTGGCCGCTGGCCCGCACGCAGTCGTTCCCCTGCTCGTGCAGGGCGCCGAAGAGGTCGAGCTGCCCTCGCGCCGCGAAGAGCTCCCGGCCAGGGAGGCTGCTCAGGTAGCGCTCCCAACGCTCGTTCAGGCGCTCGAGGATCGGGCGCTCGCCGGCGGGCGCCCGCAGCTCGACCAGGAGCCCGGCGCGCAGCGCGGGGGAGCCCGCCCGCGCCCGGCGAGCGAGGCGCCACAGCTCGGAGGGGTGCTCGAGGGCGAGCTCGCGCAGCGTCGCGCGCGCCTGGGTGTCGTCGGGGCGGAGGCGATCCGTCAGGGCGCTCAGGGCCCAGCGGTCGTTCCAGTCGCCGAGCTCGAGCCGCGGCGCGACGCGCTCGACGTCGGTGGGCTCTTCGCTGAGGGCCACGATCGCCTCGAAGGAGAGGTTCGTCTCGACGCACTGGAGCGCCGCCAGGAAGGCCAGGATTCGCTCGGGATCCGAGCTGCGCCGCGCGAGCAACAAGAGCGCGTCTCCCTGGGGGAGCACCTGCCAGCGGCGGACGCTCTCCTGAACGCAGCGCGTGAGCGCGCGTTGGGACGCCTTGGGGAGCCGGGCCAGCTCGTCGTCCAGGTAGAGCAGCGAGTGATAGCGCTGCAGGTGCTGCCAGGCCTCGCTCGCCAGCGGGAGGAAGGCCTCGAGCACGCTCAGGGTCAGGGCCCGTCCGGCGGGGGACGTGGCGCGCAGGACGCTCCCCAGCGCGCGCTGGGTGGCTCGTCCCAGGAGCGGGACCCCAGGCAGCGCGTCGCCCAGCCGGCGCAGCTCGCAGGGCTCCCAGTCCGAGAAGAGCTCGCGCAGGGTCTTGGCGCGCAGCGGGTGGACGCCCTGCTCGGACGCCTTGGCCATGCCGCGCAGCTGCTCCGAGAGCTGATGCAGCTCCGCCCGCTCGGCCGGGTTCCGGCTCCGCCAGCCGGCCAGCTGGCGCCCGCGCCGAACCAGCGGGTCCAGCTCGGTCAACCAACTCGCCCAGCGCTCGCGGGGCAGCGCGTGCCCCCAGCCCGCGACGAGGCGCAGGGCCGCCTCGCGACGATCCTCCTCGCGCAGCTCGCAGGCCGCGAAGGCCAGCGAGAGCAGCTCGTGGGGAGCCTGCGCCCGAGGTCGCAGGAACTCCGGGGGCGGGGCGTCGCCCTGGCTCCGTCGCGCGGCGGCGGCCAGCTCGCCGGCGAAGGCGCGCAGCTCCTCGACGCAGCGGAGCGGGGTCTCCCAGGTCAGCGGGTCGCCGAGCAGCTGCAGCAGGGTCTGCCACAGGGCGGGGTCCTCGGCGCCGCAGGCCCGCAGAGCGAACTCCAGACCCTCCTCGGGGGCGCGGCGGAGCAGCTCACGCAGCCAGGGCGCCCAGCGCTGCACGCGCTCGGGAGCCCGCTGGAGGGCCTGGGGCTCGTCGAAGAGCGTCCACGCCAGGGCCCGGGCCAGCGGCGCCAGCTCGGGGTCGCTCGGGCAGCGCCGCCACGCGCGGCGGAGCCGGGGCGCGTGCTCGGCGAGGAGCGCGTCGGGCGAGAGGGCGTCGCCAGCGCTCTCGCGCAGGGCCTGCAGGCGGCGTTGGACGCCGCTGCGCCAGCGCTCCACGTCGCCGACGACGGCCGCGAGCGCGCGCGGGAAGCGGCGCTGGAGCGAGCGCAGGGCGTAGCTGCTCGCCCGCAGCCGCTTGCGCCGCGCGGCGGCGTCGAGGGGCTCGCGGCGCAAGCGGGCGCGGGCGCCGCGCTCGCTGCCGAGGCGGGGCACCACGCACCACGCCTCGCCCAGGGGGAAGCCCCGCAGCCAGCCGAGGTCGGCCTGGAGGTGAGTCCGGGCGGCGCGCTCGGCGTGCGCGGGGTTCGGGGCAGGGCGGCTCTTGCCGCGCTGGTAGCCGCGCCGCCGCGGGTTGCGGCGGCCTCGGCCAGGGCGGCGCTCGTTGTTGGAGGGTCGGGATCGCACGCCCCGGATACGGCGCGGGGCCCGGGCAGTGTCAGCCGGCGGCCTCGGGCGTGCGAAGCTGGGCCCGTGCAGCAGTTGATCGCGCTCGGGGTCTCGATCGGGGTCGAGGCGGGGGTGGTGGCCCTCGCCGCCAAGCGGCTCGAGGGTCAGCGCGGCCGGCTGGCGCTGGTCGCCGCCGGCGCGACGCTCCTGACCCACCCCTTCGCCTGGCAAGCGGCCCTGTGGGGCTACCGGCACGCGCCGGTGTGGGCGGTCGTGCTCGCGGTCGAGGCGCTCGTGACCCTGGCCGAGGCCTGCGCCTACCGCGCGGCGGGCGAGCTGAGCTGGCGGCGGGCGCTCCTGGCCTCGCTCCTGGCCAACGTGGTCTCGACGGCGCTGGGGCTGCTCAGCTGGCCGCTTCTGCGCGGCTGAGCAGGGCCGGCGCCGCGAGCAGGAGCGGGAGCTCGATCCAGGCGTGGACCGCCGCGGGGAGCGCGTAGCAGCGCTTGGCCGCGCTGAAGCCCAGGGCCACGAAGAGCCCCAGCGAGAGCCCCGCCGCCGCGAGCAGGAGCAGCCCCGTGCCGAGGGGGCCGGGCCAGGGGAGCAGGGTCCCGCGCTCCTGGCCAGCGGGGGCCTGGCCCCACCAGGCCGCGCGCCCGTCGAGGGCGGGCAGGATCAGGAGCACGTAGAGGTAGTGCAGGCACTGGGTGAACACGGCCGCCGCGAAGAGCCGCTCGGCCCAGCTCGCGCTGCGCCAGGCGGGGAACACGAAGCCCTTGAGCTGGTCGGCGAGCAGGACGCCGAAGGGGGCTGGCGCTTGGCTCTGGCCGAGCAGGCTCTGGGGCGCGCCGAGCAGGATCAGCAGGGGCAGGCCCAAGAAGAGCAGCCCGCCCAGGGCCAGGGCGCGGCGGCGGCGGCCCCCCTCGAGGCGCTCGGCCAGGAAGCCGAGGGGCGTCAAGTTGTGCAGGAGCGAGAGCGCCACGAAGGTCGCCAGCGGCGCCAGCGCGACTCCGGCGGCGAGCGCGGCCAGGCAGAGCGCCGCCACGGCGCGCCAGAGCCCGCTCGCGCCCGGCACGAGCAGGGCGCTCGCGACGAGGGCGCTGACCAGCCCCAGCTCGAGGCGGGGCGGGACCGACCAGCCGCCGAGCAGGGCGCCGGCGCGGCCGAGGACGACCGCGCCGAGCAGGAGGCCCCACAGGGCCAGCAGGCCGCCCGGGACGCGCGGCTTGAAGCGCGCGTCCACGTAGCGCAGCTCGCTCAGGACGTGGGGCAGGCCGAAGCAGGCCAGCCCCAGGGCGTAGGTCGCGAGCGGCGCCCAGGCGGAGAGCGCCAGGGCCAGCGCGACCAGCGCCCCCGCGCCGACCAGCAGGCCAGGCGAGAGCGCTCGAGCGCTCGGCTGCGTCGTCGGCTGGGCGCCCGCGCTCAGCGCGGCGCGCGGAAGCGGGCGAAGACCAGCAGCGCCAGGCCGGCCAGCAGGCTCAGCGGGGCGCTGCCCTCGAGGTCGCCCTCGAGCGAGCACATGCCGCCGCCCGTCTTGGCCGCGGTCTTCTTGGCCTCGCCTTCATTGGGATCGACGCCGCCCTTGGCCTCGGGTGCCGCCTCCTCAGCGGCGCTCTTGGCTTCCTCGGCCTTGTCGCCCGCGGCGGTCTTGGCCTCCTCGGCCGGCTGCTCGGCGTCCTTCTTCACGAGCGGCTTGGGCTCGCTGTCGGGCGGCGGGAGCACGTCGGCGAAGGCGGTCGAGCCGCAGCTCAGGGTCAGGGCCAGGGCCAGGTGGGTCAGCTTCATGGGGTTCCTCCGCTGGGCCCACCAGCCTACTCGCCCGGTGCCGACGGCGCGGGCGAAGGGGGCCGCCAGAGTCTGGCACTCCTCTAACAGGCCTCGCACAATGAGGGGCATGGAGACGATCCCGCCGCCCTTCGTAGAACCTCCCGCCGACGACTCCGTGGAGCTCGAATACGAGCCTCTGCGTTGGTGGAAGGAGGAGCGGGTGTTCTGGGGGCTGCTGGCCCTCTTGCTCGCCGCGGTGAGCACTTGGGCGACGTTCTGGCTCTGCGTGGCTTACCTTCTCGACGAACCTGTGGGCTGGAGGCTGCTCGACGTCGGGGTCACGGGTCTAGTCGCCTGGGCCACGGCGGCCACGCTCCTCACGCGGAGGCCGCTAGGGCGAGCCCTCTTCCTGGGCCTGTTCTGCGGGCTCATGCTCGAGGTGATGGCCCGGGGAGTCTTGGACTGGATCTCGGAGGGGGCTTCGTGGGGCTCGCTAGGGCGGGTCGCGTTCGGCCTGCTCGCGCTGTGGGGGAACTCGGACGTCCGCTTCATGCCGGTCAGCGTCGAGGAGTTCCACCGCGCCGAAGACGAGCGCCGGGTCCAAGAGACGCTGTATCTGCTCTGGAAGGACCTCGACGACCGAGCTCAGCGCCTGCTCGAGCGAGGGGACGCGCTGCGAGCCGAACACGCTCGCCTCGAGGCGGAGTTCAGGGACGAGTTCGGGGAGGAGTTCGGGGACGAGTTCGGGGACGAGTTCGAGGACGAGGTCGTGGACGAAAGCGAGGGGGGAAACCTCGACGACGAGCGTCCCGCGGAGGAGGAGGAGGACGATCCGGAGGGCGAGCACTCCGTGGAGCGCGGGTCCTCGGGAGGCGCGCCCTAGCCTCGGCGCCGCAGCTCGGCGAGGAGGGGCTCCAGCCAGGGCAGGGGGCGCGGGCGCTTTAGCCCGCGAATCAGGTCGCGCCGGCTCCAGCCCCCGTAGCGGAAGATCGCCCGCGCGAGGCGCGCAGCGGAGAGGTGCTCGGCGTCGGTCGGCGGGTGCAGGCGGCTGGGGTCGCTCCAGCGCCAGGGCGGGTGGCTGGGGGTGGTCTTGGGCTGGTCCTCGGCGAGGAAGCGCCACTGGTCGCTCGGGAGCGGGACAAGGCGGAACTGCTCGGCCTCGTAGGCCTCGGTCCACGTGTTGAACTCGTTCGGCTCCCAGGTCTCCCAGCGAGGGTGGTCTCGCTCGACCAGGCACACCCAGCGGAGCTGGCGACGCAGGCGGGCCCAGTCGGCGCGCGACTCGCTCCAGTGCTGGAGCAGGCGGTGCAGGTTGCCGTAGGTCCGCCCGCCGAACACGACGTCCACGAAGGCCAGGGGCCGCTCGCGAGCCAGGATCGCGGCCGGGGTCAGCTCCTGCTGCTCGAAGTCGAGCCAGAGCTGCGCGAGGGCGCCGGGTTCCTTGCGCCGCAGCTCGCCTGGGCCGTCGCGCGTGCACGAGAAGGCGAGCAGCTGCAGCCGCTCACGCCAGGAGGTGCCCTCGAGCGCGCCGCTGAGCAGGTGGTAGACGCTCTCGAGCGAGCGGCCCACGAACACGAGGTCCGCGTCGCCCGCCGCGCGCAGGGTCCGGTGCGCGAGGGTCAGCAGGTCGCGCTTGAAGCCGCTCGGGACCTGCGGGACGCGCCCCTTGCCCAGGCGCCGGTAGAGGCGCGGGTTGCTCAGGTTCCATCTGAACGTGGTCTTGGGTCTGCCCACGCGTGCCCAGACGCGGAGCGGCGCGGGTGGCTGTCAGGCGGGGTCCCAGCGCAGGTGGAGCCGGAAGCCCTCGCGCGCGACCTCGCGGAAGCCGAGGCGCTCGTAGAGGGCGCGGGCCCGGTTCTCCTCCCACACGCTCAGCTCGACCGGGCGCCCGCGTTGCTGGAGCTCGCGGATCAGGCGCGCGCCGAGCCCTTGGCCTTGGAGGCGCGGGTGCAGCATGACCCGCGCCAGGTAGGTCGTCTCGGCGCGCTCTTCGACCAGCCACTGGCCGACGACCTCGCCCGCGACCTCGATCGCGTGGCCCAGCCCCTCGGCGGGGAAGCGCTCGCGCTGCAGGGCGGGGTCCCAGCCGTAGCGCCCTTCGACCAGCGGGCGGAAGGCCGCCTCGTGCACGGCGAGCAAGGCCGGCAGGTCGGCGGGGGTGGCGGGGCGCAGGCGAGGCTCCATGCAGGCAGGGTATAGACTCCAGCGTGGCGATCGACCTGCAATCCCGCAGCGAGACCGAGGACTGCCCCTTCTGCAAGGAGGCGCTCGTCCCGCCGGTCACGCGCTGCCCCGAGTGCCAGATCGGCCTGCACGTGGCCTGCGCGCAGGAGGCCACCCGCTGCCCGACCTTGGGCTGCGCGCGCAACGTTGCGCCGGTTGGCGCGGCCGCGCCGGAGCCCCTGATGGCCGAGCGGCGTCGGCTCCGGCGTCGGGCGGACTACCGCTGGCTCGCGTTGCTTGGCCTCCTCCTCGCGGGTGCCGCTCTCGGCTGGTGGCGCTTCGCCAAGGCGCGCTGGGAGGTGGCGCGGATCTCCAGCACGCCGCACCGCTTCCCGATCGGTGCGCTGGCCTGGATCGAGTCGGACTCGCTCGTGGCCGCCGACGACCTGGGTGGCCTCGCGGTCTACGACCTGAAGCGAGAGCGCCTGGCGTGGGTTCAGGGCGACCTCGATTCTCAGCACGACGAATTGCTCTTCCTGCGGGTGATAGAGCCGGGGGCGGCGGTCGTTGGCTGCTCAGGAGGTGCCAATCTCGTCCGTCGAGACGGCGCTGGTTGGCGCGGACACTTCGTCGATCCCAACTTCAAGAACTACTTCGACGTTCGCCCCCCACGGGGTCAGTGGGATTGGTCAACGCTCGAGCTTCTGCTCGTGCCCGCGGGCAGCGACGAGCTCCAGCTGGAAGGCGATCGCACACGCTTCTATGGCTCAGTCCGCGGATTACGCAGCGCGCACCTGACGGGGGTCGGGCAGGAGGTCCTGGTCGGTTCGAAGGAGGGGCTCTTCGTCTCCAGCGCGGGCGGGCTGAGGAGACTCGATCAAGAAGAGGTCCTCGCGCTCGTGCCTGCAGCCGGTCCTCGAAGGTGCTTCGCAGTTCTGAATCGCGGCGGCTTGGTCCAGGTCTGGGAACGGCTCGAGGACGGATTCGTCCCTCAGGGAGTCGTGCGTCGCTCAGGTGTCGGCGTGCTAGCGATCGACTCAACCGGGCGGCGACTTGCCCTGGGGCGCGGGAGGGGAATCGACGTCGTCTCGCTCGGGGGCGAAGCGTTGGAGAGCTTCCTCGCGCGCCGTGAAGTCACCGCCCTGGCGTTCCGCCCAGACGGCCGCTACCTCGCCAGCGCCGAGGGCGACGTGATCCGCGTGTGGAAGCTCCCCCCGCGTCAGGCGACCGACTAGACGACCGGCAGCTTCTTCCCTTCGCGCATGCGGACGGGCGAGGCGGGGAGCGGGTCGCGCCCCAGCTCGTTGCCGGCGCGGTCGACGCGGCCGAACTCCAGCACGCCGGTGGGGCAGCTCTGCACGCAGGCGCTGCAGCGGACGCACTCGGGGTCCTCCATCCCGAGGCCCTTGTTGGCGAAGTTCATCACGTCGATCCCCTGGTGGCAGACCGAGGTGCACACGTTGCAGGAGATGCACTTCTTCTTGTCCGCCAGGATCCGGAACTGGCTGAAGCGCGCGTAGATATGCATCAGCGCCGCCAGGGGACACGCGAAGCGGCACCACACCCGGCCCGAATACCAGAAGTAGAAGCCGATCCCGACCACGCCCGCGAGCAGGACGTCCACGATCCACTTGTAGGAGAGCGGGTTGACGAAGCCCTTCCCGCGCCCGGCCTCGGTGCCCTGGAAGAGCACGGGGAAGTAGCGCGCGGCGTAGCCCTCGGGCCAGATCCAGCCAGCGATCCGCATCAAGAGCAGCAGGAAGGCGAAGCCCAGGATCACCTGGCCCGTCATGTTGAGCCGGTTCCAGAAGGGTCCGTGCGGCATCTTGTGGCGGTGCGCGTCGCCGAGGGTCTCGGCCAGCGCGCCGCAGGAGCAGATCCAGCCGCAGTAGGCGCCCTTGCCGTAGCGCCACACCAGCAGGGGAATGAGCACGAAGGTCTGGACGAAGCCGATCCCCAGCCAGCCCCACATGGGCTGGGCGGTGAAGATGTTCCACACGTTCAGCGGCCAGGCCAGGATCAGCCCGTAGGCGTGCCAGTAGGCGCGGGGGTGGCCCCAGCTCGGCCAGATCGAGTCGGCCTTCACGTAGAGCGGGAAGAGCTCGTTGGCGATCCCCGCGAGCGCGGCGCCCTCGCTGAAGAAGCCGTTGTAGCCAAGCAGCGGCAGGATCAGCTCGGGCAGCAAGAAGAGCGGGATCAGCTGGACCAGGAACAGGACCGTGGTCTGGAGCGTCACGTAGGGCGTCTTGCGGCGGCGGATCCGCTGGACGCCGAAGGCGAACACCAGAATGCAGTAGGCCAGCGTGTAGTAGAAGCTGGGCGACTTCATGGACATTGCCAGCGTGCCCAGGACCGTGGTCCGGTCGTCGACCGCGGCGGCGAAGCCCCCGCCGAGGCTCGAGATCAGCTTGGGGACGTTCTGGGGGAAGGCGTCGCCCTTGGGGTAGAGCGGCGCGCCGTTGGTCTTCCAGGCGTAGAGCAGGAACATGGCCGCCATGAAGGCCACGAAGCCCGCGATCGCGGGCTTGGTCCACTCGCCGCGGATCTTGACCCCGCTGCGGCGGAAGAAGTCGAGGGGCGCCTCGCGCCCGATCATGGCGAACACCGCGTCGTTGTCGATCCGGGTCTCGCCCTCGGCGCTCGTGAGCGTGACCTCGGACGCCGTGATCTCCTTGACCTCGCTCGGGAGGTGGAGCGTCAGGCTGCCCGGGCCGTGGCCGGCCTTGCTCACGGCGTCCTTGACGAAGCGCCCGGTCGAGGTGGTCACCCGCTCGGAGCTCGGCTGCTCGACCTCGACGTCCGCGAGGGGGTCCTCGGCGAGGGCCATTAGCTTGAGCACGTTGTCGGGCTTGGGCCGGCTGAAATCGGGCTTGCGGTAGGAGAGGTGCACGTGGGCGCCGCACTGCACGAGCGAGATCGCGGCCTCGAGCGCGCTGTCGCCGCCGCCCACGACCAGCACCTGCTGGCCGCCGTAGTCCTTGGGGTCGTGCAGGCGGTTGCTGACCTTGTCGAGCTCCTCGCCCGGGACGCCGAGCTGGCGGAAGTTGCCCGAGCGCCCGATCGCGACGATCACCCGCAGCGCGACCAGCGGCTCGCCCTCGGGCAGGCGAACCTCCAGGCGTCCGCCCGTGCGCACGACCTCGCTCGCGCGGGCCTCCTTCAGCTCGATCCCTTGCTCGACCGTCTGCGCGAGCAGCTCCTCGATCAGGGGCTCCTTGACCTGAGCTTCGAAGCGAATCTCGCCCGCGGGGACCATCTCGGTCGGGTAGGTGTAGATCGGCTTCCCCTGGGGGAAGTTCACGATCGTCGAGAAGGCCTGGCTGGCCTCGAGCAGCACGTAGCGCAGGCCGGCCTTCTTGGCCTCGAGCGCGGCGGCCATGCCCGACACGCCGCCGCCCACGATCACGAGGTCGTAGACGTCTTCGGGCCGCGAGCCCTGCTCGCTCTGGAAGGACGCGTCGGCCAGGATCGTCTGGACCGCCCGGGCCCCGGTGTCCGCCGAGAACTTGAGCAGCGGGATCCCGGTCAGGTCGCCCACGACGTAGAGGCCGGCGACGTTGGTCGAGCCGTCTTCGCCCACGAGGGGCAGCTTCTCGACCGTGCCCGCGGGCCAGCCGGTGTGGAGCCAGCGGACGTAGCGCTTCAAGAGTCCGATCAAACGATCCCCCCACCCTGAGGCGCTCCGCGCTCAGGCCCCCTTTGTAGTCGGACTCGCGCTCTCGGTTACGAGCCGAGCGAATCGAGCAGCGCGCGGGGGTGGGTCTTGGGGTTCACCGCCAGCAGCACCTGCTCCAGCTTGCCCTCCCCGTCGATCACGTAGGTGTTGCGCTGGGGGTAGTTGGGCTGGCCGGCGTCGTAGGCCCCGTAGGCCTTGGCGATCGCCTGCTCGCCGTCGCTCAGCAGCGGGTAGGGGAAGCCGTACTTCTCGACGAAGGCCTTGTTGTCGGCGGGCGAGTCGTAGCTCACGCCCAGGATCGCAGCGCCCTTGGCCTGAAACTCGGCGTAGAGGTCGCGGAAGCCGCAGCCCTCGCGCGAGCAGCCAGGGGTATCGGCCTTGGGATAGAACCAGAGCACCAGCCGCTGGCCGGAGAAGTCGCCCAGCGAGCGGGTCTGCCCCTCGTGGTCGCTGGCCGAGAAGTCGGGCGCGGAATCACCAACCTGCAGGCTCACGGGTCACCTCCTACGTGGGAGGCCGACTCTAGCTAATCCGTGAGGTTGGCGCGCTCGAGGTCGACCGCGAGGGTCTCGATCATCTCGCCTGCGTTGAGGAGCTCCTCGCGCAGGGCCGTGTTCTCGGCTTCGAGTTGGCGGACGCGTCGGCGAGCGTCGCGCAGCGCCGAGCGCAGCCGCGCCACTCGGGCGGACTCGCCGATACCCTCTTCGAGGTCTCCGCCCTGCTCGTCGGCCACGCGATACCCTCCAGCTCCCTTTTATCCGCCTTCGATCCCCTCTGCGCAAGGCAGGTCCGCCCACGTCGCGGTGTGGTACGCTGCCCCGCGTGAAGGCCTACTTGCTCCTGGCGCTGTGTGCCGCGGCTGGAACGGGTTTCCTGGGTTTCGTCTTGGGGGACCGACGCCGGCGAAAGGCTCAGGGCGGAACCGGTCCGCGCCCCTTGGGCTCGATCGGCGAGGCCGTGACCCAGGCCGAGCGACGCCAGGGCTTCGCCCTGGTCCTCTTCCTCGGCGAGGACGGGGAGAGCGTCCGCCGCGCCGCCGAGCTGGCCGAGGACCCCGAGGTCCTGCGCCTGCTCAACCGCGAGGACGTGTTCCACGTCGTCCTGCGCCAGTCCCGCCAGGGTCAGGACCTGCTCGAGACCCTCTTCATGAAGTACGCCAAGGAGGCCCTGACCTCACTCCCGGCGGCCCTGCTCCTGGATGGCGAGGGTAAGCGCTTGCGAGCAATGCACTTGGAGGGGGCGGGCCCCGCCAACCAGTGGCTGGGAGAGTGGCTGGGAACCCGGCGGCCCCCTGCGCCGTGACGCAGTGATGGTCCAGGAGTGACCCTCCTTGGACCGGCTCCAGGGAGCATTCCCCGAATGATGGCCCTTGGAGCCCGTCTCGGAGGCTGGCTAGTGGATGTGCGCGGAGGCATGCGTATAATCCGCCCGCCTGTCTCAACAACCCTGAGGGATCGGCCTAAGCCGTGGATCCCAGGCAAATTAGAGGTTTCATGACCAACGATCGCAATCCCCTGATCATCGCCTTCCTGCTGGGCGTCTGCTGCGCCCTCGGCGTCGCGCTGATGTTCAACAGCAACAGCCCCTTCCCCCGCGCCTACGCGCAGGCAGCCGGCGGCGCCAACTCCATGTTCGCCGTGACCGGCACGGGCACCACCAACCAGGGCCGCGACGTCCTGTTCGTGGTCGACAGCGCCTCGCAGCGCCTCGCGATCTATGAGTATCAGAACGGTCGCCTCAAGATGGGCGCGCTCCGCAACATGGAGTTCGACTTCCAGATCCCTTACGAGTACCTGGCTGGCAAGAAGAAGCAGGAGCCCACGGTCCTCGATATCAAGAAGGCCGTCGAGAAGAAGTAGGTGCTAGGGGGTTAACCCCTAAGCTTCCCTGAGGTAAGCTGCGGACCGGGTCAAGCGCGCGACCTGATCCAGCGTGAGGTTCTCTCCCCTCGGCGTTCCATTAGCGACGTCGAGGGGCTGAACCAAACAATGAGGCGGCAGGAGCCGCTGCGAGGAGTGCCGGATGGCCGTCGAATACATGACCTTCCAGGAAGTGCTGGAAGAGCTGCAGATCGACGAAGAAGAGCTCAAGCGCCTGGTCAGCAACGCTGAGCTGCGTGGCTTCCGGGCCGGCAGCAGCATGAAGTTCAAGCGCGACGACGTGCTGAACCTCAAGCAGGGCCGCGAGACGGAGCCCACGATCATCCTGACCGACTCCGATCAGGAGATGGGGATCGCGGAGAGCTCCGACGAGCTGATCCTGGAGGACTCCACCTCCGACACCGTGATCCATATCGGCGACATCATGGGCGGCGCGCGCTCGGGGTCGCAGCAAGAGATCATCTTCGACACCACCGAGGAATACACCGTCTCGCCGCACGACAGCGAGCTCGGCAGCGGCATGAGCGGCATGTCCGGTATGTCGGGAATGAGCGGCATGTCGGGCATGAGCGGCATGTCGGGCATGAGCGGCATGAGCGGCAGCGCTGGTATGTCGGGCATGAGCGGCATGTCGGGCATGAGCGGCATGTCGGGCATGAGCGGCA
>CALDQK010000209.1 GCA_937911525.1 uncultured bacterium | reverse complement strand
GCTCGACCCGCCCGCGATCGTCTCGATCGTGACCTACCGCTTCCAGGAGCTGACGAACAAGGGCGTGCCGCGCTTCCCCACCTACGTGGGCGAGCGCGCCGACGCCGAGTGGCCGGGCGAGGAGTCGGGTGAAGTGCGCGCGGTCGCCGAGCAGATCGAGGGGAGCGAGGAGACGAGCATGGGACGGGGAGAGACGCGCCGCTTCGAGAACGCCCAGCTGGGCAAGTTCTGGTCGATCACGGTCCGCGACGCGGCCTGCGTGATCCGCTCGGGCAAGCTGGGCGAGGACGGGCGCGAGCAGGTGATGGACTTCGACGACGACGACGAGGCGCTCGAGGTCGCGGGGACCTTGATCGAGCAGAAGACGGGCAAGGGCTACGTCGAGGCGGAGGACGACATGGGCGACACGCGCTACTTCGAGCTGGTGGACGGCAGCTCGAGCAAGTTCTGGGAGATCACCTGCGCGGGCGAGAGCTTCAGGGTGCGCTACGGCAAGATCGGCGCGGAGGGCCGCACCCAGGTCAAGGAGTTCGACGACGAGGAGGAGTCCAGCGCCGTGGCCGAGACCCTGATCGCGCAGAAGCTCAAGAAGGGCTACGTCGAGGGCGGCGGCGGGGCGAAGAGCAAGGCCGCCGCGAAGGCGCCGGCCGCCAAGCCGAAGGCTCCCGCCGCGAAGGCGCCCGCCAAGAAGAGCGCCGCGCCCTCGGCCGGCGGCGAGATCGCCTCGGGCGAGACCCGCTACTACGAGTATCACGACGCCAAGTCGAGCAAGTTCTGGGAGATCACCCTCGCCGACGACTCGCACACGGTTCGCTACGGACGCGTCGGGACCAAGGGTCAGTCCAAGACCAAGGACTTCAAGAGCGCGGCCGCGGCCCAGGCCGCCGCGCAGAAGCTGATCGGCCAGAAGACCGGCAAGGGCTACGAGGCTGCGGACGGCGGAGGGGGCGGAGGCGCGGCTCCCGCTGCGAAGGCGGGCGCCGCTCCGAAGAAGGCTGCCGCCGCCAAGAAGCCCGCCGCCAAGCCCAAGGCCAAGGCGGCTGCGAGCGGCGCAGGCGAGCTCGCAGAGGACGAGCCGCGCCGCTTCGAGCTGGTCAGCGGCTCCTCGAACAAGTTCTGGGAGATCACCCTCTCCGGGACGGGCTTCACGGTCCGCTACGGCAAGATCGGCAGCGACGGCCGCAGCCAGACCAAGGACTTCAAGAGCGGCGACGAAGCGCGCCAGGTCGCGTTGGAGCTGATCGGGCAGAAGACCAAGAAGGGCTACGTCGAGTGCTAGGGGCTCCCCGCTGAGCGACGAGCGCCTGCGCGAGCTCGAGCGCCGCTGGCGCGAGAGCGAGACCCCGGAGGACGAGGTCGCCTGGTTGGCCGAGCGGCTCAGGCGCGGAGGGCTCTCGCCGCGCGCGCTGGAGCTGGCGGCGCACCTCGGTCATGAGGCTGCGGGGCGCCTCTCGCCCGCGAGCGAGGTCGTGGTCCAAGCGGGTCAGCTGGCCTACGGCAAGCTGCTCGGGCCGCCCACCGAGCTTCACCAGCTGGGCGCCGAGGTCGAGACCTTCGGTCAAGAGGCGGCGGTGCGCGGAGCGACAGGCGCGGTGCGCGTCGTGTTCGAAGCGCGCACGCCGAGCCCCGATCGGGCGGCCTGTATCAGCGCAGCCCTCGAGCGCTGCGAGGCCTGGCTGGCCTCTCCTGGGGAGCCGGCGCGACGCCGGGCGGAGGAGGCCTTGCCCGAGCTGGCGGAGCTCGCCCCGCGCCCCTCGCCTGAACCTGCGGAGATGGGGGCCTACTTCCTCGGATCCGCGGCGCTCCTGGCGGTCCAGCTGGCGACGATCCCAGCCCCTGCCTGGGGTCCGAGTCGGCGCTTGGGAGAGGCCCTGACCGGCGCGGCCCTGGCGCTCGCTCCCGAGGCGCGCCTCCTGCTGCCCTTGCCGCTGGGGAACTTGGAGCTGCCCCAGGGAGCGCTCGACACCGTGCGCGCGGCAGTCTACGACGCGCTGGTCCCCTGGGCCCTCAGCGGGAGAGCCCGGCTCGCGCCAGCGCCGACTCCCCCGATCTGGCGCAGGCTCTGGCGACGCCTCACGGGCGGCTGAACTAGCGCTGCGTCTTCTGCGCGCCGGTCACGAGCAGCACGATCGCGCCCGCGGCTCCCAGGCCAGCGCCGATGAGGGCGCGGCTGGTCATGCCGCTCTTGTTGTCCTGGGCCGCCCACTCCATGGCGCGGTCCTGGCGCTCGTTGGCGCGGCGGCGCTGGCTCCAGCTGTCGCCCTGCTTGGGCCCGCTGGTGAAGGCCAGGATCAAGGGCAGCAGGGCGCCCGCGATCGCGCCCAGGATCGCGAGCCCGAGCACGGCGCCGACGTAGGAGCTGGCCTTGCCGAGCGGCGTCTCCTCGGGCTCTTCGCGGCGGACGGTCCACTTGCTCATGCCTCAACCCTAGCGAGCTCGGCCCGCTAGCGCGCCCAAATTGATCCTCTTGGGGCCATGTGGGATCCTGTGCCCCGATCGAGCGGAGGCCCCATGAGCACGACGACCACCCCCACGGACCCGCAGGCGCCGACCATCCGCGCCCCGCGCGGCATGGAGCTCAACTGCAAGAGCTGGGCCGCCGAGGGCGCCCTGCGCTTGCTCATGAACAACCTCGACCCCGAGGTCGCCGAGGACCCCGCGCGCTTGATCGTCTACGGCGGCTCGGGCCAGGCCGCCCGCAGCTGGGAGGCCTACCACGCGATCGTGCGCACGCTGAAGTCGCTCGAGCCCGACGAGACGCTGCTGGTCCAGAGCGCCAAGCCGGTCGGGGTGTTCCGCACCCACGAG
>CALDQK010000208.1 GCA_937911525.1 uncultured bacterium | reverse complement strand
CTTGCGCCGGCGCTGCCCTCGCTCTCGCCGTCTTCGCCGGCCTCGGCCTGCTCGCCAGCCTCCTGCTCGCCCTCGGCGCGCTTCTTGCGGCGCCGACGACGCCGGCGCCGCCGCTTCTTCTTGGGCTCGCCGCCTTCGCCGCCTTCGCCGCCGCTCTCGCCGCCGCCCTCGCCGCCGCTGCTGGGGCCTTCGCCCCCGCCGCCTTCCTCGGGCGAGCGCTTCTTGCGCCGACGCCGGCGCCGGCGCCGGCGCTTCTTGGGAGCGCCTTCGTCGTCACCGCCAGCCGAGGGGCTGGCGCTGGGCTCGCGTGCTTCTTCGGCCAAGGGTCCTCCTTCTGAGGACGCTACGGATCCAGCGGACGCCGGAGCCTGGCTCGCCGTGCGCGGGCGGAGCCATGACTCCGTCCGCCGCGCGCGGCTGGCGCCCGCTCCCAGAGGTGGGGCGCCCTGTGCGTCAGGTTTACCACTTCCGAGGCTCGGCTGCTCGCCTCCCGGGTCCCTCGTCCTTACAGCCTCCCCGCGCGCGCCCTGCTAGGCTCCTCAGCAGTGGTCCAGGTCCGCAGACGACGAGAAGGACGCCAGCGCTGCCCGCTCTGCCAGGAGCGCCTCGGCGACGAGAGCCCCTACGCCTGCCCGGGCTGCCAGACGCGCTATCACCCCGAGTGCGTGGACGAGCTGGGCGGCTGCTCCACCATGGGCTGCGCGCAGAAGGGCCAGCGCGTCGCCTTCGGGGCCTCACCCACGCGCCACCCCAAGCAGCCCGCCGCCCTGCGCGACACCTTGCGCGGGCCCAACGTCGAGCACCTCCCCGACGGCCGGATCAAGCTCGAGATCGAGTCCTGGCGCGAGAGCGGCCTGCTCTGGCTGACGATCCTCCTCGTCGCGGCGGCGTTGTTCGTCGCCGTCGCCGGCGAGGGGCTGGGCTTCCTCCGCTGGCCGGCTGCGATGACGAGCCTCGGCGCGGCGCTGCTCAGCGGGGTCGGCCTGGCCCACACCGACGACTACTACCTGCTCGACCCCGGCAGCGAGGCGATCTTCCTCCGCTACCAGTTCCTGGAGTGGGTGCGCCTGAAGCGGGTCGCGACCTTCGGCGAGGTCGCGGGCTTCGCGGTCCAGTGCCGCGAACACCGGGGCAAGAACTCGCACTGGTGGGAATACGCGCTGCTCATGGTCAAGAACGACGGGCGCAAGCTCCTGCTGAGCGACTTCGAGCGCGATCAGCGCATGGCCATGAACTCCCTCGCGCACGGCCTGGCCCGCGAGCTGGACGTCGAGTACTGGCCCGGTCGGGCCGAGTCCCCCGCGCGCGTGATCCGCGACCGCGCCACGGGCCAGGTCCGGGTCAGCTACGAGGGCTACGCCAGCAACGCCATGGTCGTGCTCGGGCTGCTGGTAATGATCCTTGGGACCCTGAGCATGGCGGGGCTCTTCTTCGCGATGCTGAACAAGCGCTGACATGGTCCAGCTGCGGATTCGAGAGGAGAGCAGTCGTCAGCGCTGCCCCCTCTGCCAGGATCAGCTGCGCGAAGAGGCCTACAGCTGTCCGGCGTGCGGGACCCAGTTCCACCGCGCCTGCTTCGACGAGCTGGGAGGCTGCTCGACCCTCGGCTGCGCGCGCAAGGGGATCAAGATCCGGGCCAACGAGTGGACGCCTCGCCGGCCGTCCCAGGCGCCGACCTGGAGCTCCCTGGTCCGCATGAGCCGCGACATGCGCCTCGAGCCCACCGGGCGAGTGCGCTTGGACGTGGAGACCTGGCGCGAGAGCGCGAGCGGCAAGCTAGTGCTCTTGTTCCTCGTCCTGAGCGTCGCTCCGCTCTGGGTCTACCTGAAGAGCGAGAACCCCGGCGTGTTCTGGCTCTCGATCGTGGGCCTGGTGGGGTTCCTGATCTCGCTCCTGGTCTACCTCGGCCTCGACGACGTGGTCCTGCTCGACCCCGAGGACGAGGTGATCTACTTCCAGCGCGCCTTCTACGGCGAGCGCGACCGGACCTGGGTCGGCGGCTTCGACGACGTGCAGGCGGTTCAGCTGCTCGGCGAGTCCCGCACCAGCGAGGGCGTCACCGAGTGGACCTGGTCGATCGCCCTTCGCCTGGCCGGCGCGCGCGAGCCCCTGCGGGTCGTCGACCCGAACCGCAACGAGACTCAGCTGCGGCACCTCGCCCGCGAGCTGGCCAGCTTGCTCGGCGTCGAGGTCGAGACGATCCGGGCATAAGTGCTGGACGAGCCGGACCCGGCTTGAGTAGCCTCGTGGCGTGCAGCGGGCCCTCTCCTCACCCCTCCTCCCTTTGCTCCTCCTCGGAGCCGCGACGCTCGCCAGCGCCCAGCCGCAGCCGGGCGCCGAGGCCTTCTCGGGCGGCACCCCGCCCATCGTCGAGACCCTCGGCTCGGACCGCGTCGTCGAGCTGACCGCGGTCAACGTCCCCAAGGGCAAGGTCGTCTGGTTCAACAGCGCCCTGGCCGCCGAAATGGGGATCGCGCTCCCGCCGGGCGGGGTCATGACGCCGGAGCTCGAGGCGCAGCTGATGCGCCACCTCTCCTGGCGGATCGTGCCCCAGGGCGAGACGGTCCCCGAGGGAGCGCGCACGACCAAGGTCTACGCCGATCGCTACGGCGGCTGGGGCATGGGCCACAACAAGGGGGCCGGGCGCGCGGCCTTCTTCGGCGAGTACAACCTCAATATCAAGGGCGTCGGCGTCACGCCCCTGGTCAGCAACAACACCCACTACAGCCACCGCCACGGCGGGGCGCCCCTGAGCGAGGGCGTGCTCGAGGCGGTGTGGGGCGAGCTCGGGACCAACCTCTTCAACCGCGGCTCGACCCGGATCCTGGCCGTGATCGACGTCGGCGACGTCACCAAGTGGCAGGACGGCGGGCAGGAGCGGCGCGCCCTGATCGTGCGCGCCGGCCACCAGGTCCGGCCGGCGCACCTCCTGGCCGAGGGCTTCAACCCCAACAACACCTACGAAGCCACGATCCGCATGTTGAGGCAGACCGGGACCCTGGTCGAGACCCAGAGCGGCGGCCGCCCGGTGCTCGACCTCGACGCCTCGCTCAACAAGCTGGCCGAGCTGCACGCGCGGACCGCCGCCGAGCTCTACCGCTACCGGATCCTGCACGGGGGCCTCTCGCCCGGGAACAAGTCGCTCGACGGCGGCATGCTCGACCTGGGCACGATCACGAGCCAGCCCCGCACCGCGCCGGTGCACGTGCTCGACTACAAGGACTACTCGACCGGCTCGGTGCGCGAGGACCTCCGCTTCGAGACCGAGAACCAGTGGCGCGTGCGCGACCTGGAGGCCATGCGCAAGGTCCTCTCCCAGGGCCGCGGCAAGCCCGGCGTGCGCTTCGGGAACCCCGACGTGGGGCGCGTCTACGAGGCCGCCTATCGCCAGCAAATGGAGCTGCAGCTGCTCCAGGCCTCGGGGCTCAAGCCGGACGCGGCCAAGGCGCTGCGGGCCGCCGACCCGG
>CALDQK010000207.1 GCA_937911525.1 uncultured bacterium | reverse complement strand
GGACTTGCCTCTGACTTGAGATCACGTGTTGACACGGCGGTGTTCATAGGAGCCCCGATGGGAAATACTACGCGGCAGGCGGAGACGACACCCACGAGTTCATTTACGGGCTCGAAGAAGACGGAGTTTGGGCAACCTATTCAGTCTTCATGACCGCAGGAGGGATTAGCGGCGGTTCGAGTTCCTCGGCCTTTTCTGGTATCGCCTTGGACACAGTCGCCAACGTGAAGAACAACGAAGCAACGAACGCTGTAAGCCGCGTCAGCGTTAACGTTCCTTGGGCAGGTACGGTCACCTACGGGTACCACAAGATCATTGCAGTCAACGCCTCCTACTACGGTAACGCGGGTTTCGGGGGAAGCAGCACAGTCCTGATCTCCGGCATCCGCAACTAGTCATGCCCAAGCATCTTCTTAAGTCTGTCTGCAGTATCTGCCTATCCATCTCCTTGGAGACAGCGTGACCCACGCCCTCAGCACGACCCAAACCCACCGCACCGCGTTCTTCCTGGCGGCTGCTGCCTGCCTCGGCAGCGCGCCAGCGCTGGCCGGTGACCTCTCTGTCACCGTGCTCGACGGTGGGTTGGATCGACCCATGCCGATCTCCGGCGTGACTGCTGAGGTCACCACCGGGTCTGGGACGGACACCACCGACGGGCAGGGTGCAGCAACCCTCAGCGGCCTCACTGGGACACGCACCGTCAGGATCTCCGGTGAGGCGGACTCAGGGTTTGGAACAGTGCTGATCCAGGCCGACGTGCCTACCTCTGGAACGCAAGAATTGCTTGTGTTGCTCCCGCGAGTCGCCACGAACTTGGCCACGGATGTGGCTATCAGCGGAGGTGTGGTCGCTGGAGGCACTGCCAACATCGAGAGCACCATCTTGCCGAATGCTCGTTTGAGGTTGGAGGGCAGCACGGCGGTTGGTGGTGTGAGCGACGGCACCCTGGAAGCGTCGATCTTCTCGGTCGATAACGCCCTCACTCCGACCGCCTTCCCCGGCGAGCTACAGCCGCGACGCATGTGGACGATCCAACCTGCGGGGTTGACCTTTGGCACCAGCGCGATCAACGGCGGCACCCTGCGTTTGCCCAACGAGGAAGGACTGGCGGCGGGGACGACCCAAGACCTCTGGACATATGACGCCGAGCAAGGCACCTGGGTCAAGCTGGGCACCATGACCGTGGAGTCGGGCGGTGACTACCTGGAGAGCGAGCCCGGGATCATCACGCATAGTGGCTACTTCGCGCTCGATACCAAGAGCCCCCTGGTCAACGCCGAGTTCAGCCTGTCGCTAACAGGTCCGAGCGGTAGCGCGCTCTCCGGTGCGACGGTCACGCTGCATGGTCACGAACTAGAGGAGACCTCGGCGGGCACCTACTCAACGACGGCGTGGGTGACGACGGGCACCCCAGTCAGGGCCTTCGTGACGACGACCTTAGGCTCGACGCTTCGCTTAAGCGCCATGACACGGCCCACGCTGGCGGTTCCCTTCAACACGGCGCTGAATCAGGGCGAGGCGCTGTCCATGAAGCTGACGGCGGTCTCGGCCCAGAGCGTGAGCATGGGCTTCACCAACACCAGCTTGTCTGGGTCGGGATATGAGGCCACCCACGCGTACGGGCCTGCGAGCGCAGCGCCGGTGACTACGATCACCTACGAAAACGACCCCATGGACCCAGAGGACGACGAGGAATACCAGTTCGCCTCGGGACCGCTGGAAGACGCCTTCCCAAACGCCAAGCCGCACAAGCCACTGGTCCAGTTCTCCCATGTGCCAAGCAGCGCGGCGGCAATCACAAGCCGCTACGTCGCCTTTTCGCTCAAGGTCAGCGATGCAGACCTGACCTCGCGCGGCAAGTTGGTGAGCGTGGAGTACAGCCTCGACGGCGGCTCGACCTTCCCCTACACGGCCACGATTATTGAAGGGGATCTGCCCCCCTACCGAGCGCCAGAGTGCGGCGGCAACGAGTTCATGTTCCTGTGGGATCGTTTTGCTTCGTTCCCCGCGAGCACAACCGGGAACAGAGAGGTCTCGCTGCGCGTGACCTTCGAGGACGAGCCAGGTGGGCGACAAGTAACGGTTGTGCTGCCTGACGCGGACCGTTTCTGGGTCTACTACCCAACGCCCTTGAACGTGGTTCGTAGTGATCCTCAGAAGGGTGCGACGGGCGTCTACAAGGACTCGGCGTTCCTCGTTGAGTTTGACCTGCCGCTCGATCCGAGCACGGTCACAAGTGGCAAGTTCGAGGTCTACAACAACATTGGGGCAACGCCCTTTCTGCTCGTCACTACGGCGACACTGGTTGGTGACCGCAAGGTCAGGCTAAAGCCTTCCGGTGGTGGCAACTGGTCAACGGCAGCCTTGGACTACCGCATCCTTGTGGACGCGACGGTCGCCTCCACCAGCGGCGCAACGATTGGCACGGACGAGCACATTGAGTTCAACATCGTCAATGAGGAGGGCCTATCCGACCCCGACGACGACGGTTTGTTGACTGTAGAAGAGACCGCCTACGGCTTGGATGAAGCGGGAGGAAGCAGCGCCACCGATTGGGACGGGGACGGACTTAGCGATTACCACGAGATCTACGTTTCATTCACCGATCCCAAAAATTCGAACACGGACGGCGATGCCACCCCTGACGGGTCCGACACCGACCCACTGGATGGGATTTCAAGCCCGGCTCCCGTCGCGAGCGGAGGCTTCACCGTTCTGGCCACGGCACCGAGCGACGGTGCCACGGTCACAGTGAGCGCCTCTGGCCAGCCCAAGATCCTTATCACCTTCAGCAACCCAGTGGACGACACGTCGCTAGCTCTGGGGACGAACCTCTACCTCGAAGACTCGGGCAACAACCCAATCACCCTGACTCACGTCAGCACCCCAACCGAGTACACGCTAGAACTGGAACCAACGGGGACCCTGACTGCAGGGAGCTACACTCTCACCCTGACTTCCGGGACCTCGTCCGTTCAAGACACCTCAGGGGGTGACATCGGCTCAACGTTCACCACCTCCTTTACGGTTGCAGCACCCGGAACCCTGGCCAAGTTCGAGGCCAAGAACTACTTCGCCGCCCTCGGGCAGGTGCAGTGGGAGAGCTACGCGCTCACGACTCCCACGGCGGGCGGTCGAAATGGCCAAGCACTCGTTGTGCCTTCGACCGGCCAACTCCTAGTCACCGAGACGGATGTATCAACCCCAACGCGCGGTCTTCTGCCGGTTTCCATCACCCGCATTCACCGCTCCAGCACGGCAGACATGTCAAGCAACGGCGGGGGAGGCGTCTTTGGCGAGGGTTGGCATCTCTCTCTCGACCAACGGATGACCGTTAGCTCCGTCAACGCCTATGGCCCCAACTTCCAGTATCTAAGTGCCGATGGCCGCGTCTACGACTACAACCGCAACGAGTCGGCTTTCGTCTACACGAGTCCGACGGGTCACTTCGACACGCTGCACGAAGTCACTTTTGAGGACTCCACACACCTGAAGTTGAGAAAGTCCAATGGGACTTCTTACTACTTTCAGTTCAGGAGCAACTCCAACAACCACGTCGTGGCTCCCTCTAGCGCAACCGCAGGCGACACCGCCTACCTAGTTGCGGTGGAGGACCGAAATCAAAACGTCATCGTGATTAGTCGCTTCGCGGCCACTTCGACGGCTGACGATCAGCCCGCAAACGCCATCAGTTCGATTGCCGATCCTTCTTCGCGAACCACGACGTTCGCCTACTACGACTCCAGCGGGGACAGCACGGGTGGTGACGGCGTTGGCTTGCTGAAGTCAATAACTCAGTTCAACGAACTCGCCCCACAGGATCGCCGGACTTGGAGCTACGAATACAACAGCAACGATGTGCTTGAAACGGTAGCTATGCCGGAAGAGGTCGTGGGAACGGGAACAACCGAGTCGTTTCGGTCGAGAACCTATTCCTACAACGGCACAACACGCCTCTCGTCAGTGCTGGATCCACGCGGCGACACGACTCTGCGCGTCTTCTACGATCCAGATGACCGGGTTTGCCAGGTTGACTACGCCTGCGACGACATCTGCGGCACCTCGTTCTACACGTACGAGGTCGATACAAGCACGGATACGAACATCGCCACCGCCGTAGACCGGAATGGCAACGTCTCAATGGTCGAGCACGAGGCCGCGCCTTCGGGTGACCCCATGATCGGCCTGGCGAGCGTGCTACCTAGAGGCATTCATGGCAGCGAGCCGACGACCTACCAGGTGGGCTTCGATCACAACTCGCGTAACTTGATCCAGAAGGTGGCAAACGAGAACACCAAGGAAGCCATCGCCTATGAATACTGCGAGTGTGGTTGTCCGAAGAAGATCATTCAACTGGAGGACTATCTCAATCCATCGATCAACGACCTGATTACGTGTATCCAGTATTCAGAGGCCTTTGCTCAGCCGGTCCTGATCATTCCTCCGCAGGCGATTGATCCCAGCGATATCACCCCCGGTGACCCTTGTAACCTAGAGGAAGATCCCTACGAGGTCGCTGATTTTGACCCAGACTACGCAACGTACATTGCCTACGACGAGGTGACCTTCGCAGACAACATCTTCTACGCGGGCGTCTTCTCCTCTGAAGACGTCATGCTGGGGTACAACCGCCAGGGCGCAAGCGACTACTACGACTCCTTCAACACAATTGGGTCTGGCCTCTTCTCGGTACCCGATGACGATGGCGACGGGTTCCCCGATCGTGGTGGCAACCCAATCGCTGTCCGAGGACCGAAGCCGACGATCCGCGACCAGGGTTGTCTCACCTCCGGCTCTTACACAACCTCACAACAGAACCCCAAGCTGGCGTTTTCCTACAACGAGCATGGTCAGCGCTACCTGGTGCGACAGCCCGACGGTCAACTCTCTCGTAGCGAGTTCGTTCCCGGCAACTATGGAAGCTCCAACCAAGGCGCGGGCTTCGCCGACACGATCGTGGTCTCGACCAACCACACCGACGTGGATCTCGACCCGGAGACTGGCGACGTGGACTCGTCCCCCAGCCAATCTACGGGTCACGTTGTGACCACTACCTTGGACTACGACCGCTTCGGAAACGTCAAGACCAAGGTTGATCCGCGAGGACACGAGTGGAGATACCTCTACAACAGCCTCGATATGGTGACCAAGATCACCGCCCCAGAGTTCAGCCCAGCTAAGGCGTACGAGGTGTTCCTCTACTACGACGCCAACAACAACTTGGTGGAGCGGCGGGTCAAGAACTACTCGCCTACGGATCTTGACGGCGACGGTTTACAGGACGATATCGACTTGGTGGCGGGCGCTGAGGACCTCGTCACGACCATGGTCTACAACAGCGCAAACCTCGTGAGCGAGGTGAGCGTGGACGCTACAGGCTCGACCCCAGGGACTCTAACGACACGCTACGAGTACGACCGCCGCCTGAATCGGGTATTGGTGCAGCACCCTGCGGGCAATGTCGATGTCTGGCGCTACGACGAGCGGAACCTGGTCTACGAGCAGGTGCTTGGCTACAGCGACCCTACTCGGTCTCAAACAATCGCCTACGACTACGACGCCAAGCGGCGCTTGACCTACGTCTATGACGACGACGGAAGCAACCTCTCGACCGCTGCGGTTTCCTACGAATACGACGGCTTCGATCGGGTCACGAAGCAAACGGACGAGAGTGGAAACTACGTCGAGTTCACCTACGACCGGCGCAGCTTGATCCAGTCGAAGAAGGTCTACAACTCGACGGCGAGCCTGTTGGAGCACACGGTCTTCAACTACGACGAAGCCAACCGCATGATCCAGGTGAGTCGAGAGCTTGCGAACCCGCAGGATTCGCTCACGACGCTGGCCCATACCCGAGTGATCCCCTACGTGAATCGGTCTGCGGACACTCTACTTTCGGGGGAGTTCGTCTACTCGCTAATCAAGTATGACGAGGAAGGCAAGATCAAGCACGTCTGCGACGACAACGCGCACCACACGGATTACGACTACGACAACGCAGATCGCCTAGAGACTATCACTGATCACTTGGGCAGCACGGTTTCCTACGCCTATGACCAGGCCTCGAACGTGATTCGGATTACAGAGGTAGAGAGGCACACCAACGGGGTGGACTCGGACGAGACCTACTACCGCGATCAGTTCTTTGACGAACTCAACCGTCTGGTGGCGACAGTCAGCCATACGGGCCAGACCATGCGGTACATGTACGACAGCCGCAACAACTTGGTCCAGGTCTCGGACGCCATGGGTCAGGAGAACACCGGCCAGTACCTAGGCGATCTGCCCTACCAGGACGGGCGAAACCTGCTGGCCCCGACGACTCGGGTCACGACGGTCCCGATCAACGGGCGCGGAAACACGGTCCGCTACGAGTACGACGGCGCGAGTCGCCTGCTCGCCACCCACGAGGACCTTCGGGCTGGTGGCGTGGGCATGGGCGCGGTCCTGAACTCGATCACGACGCGCCAGGCCTGGGACGCCAACAGCCGCGTCGAAATGCGGATCGATCCCAAGGGCAACGCCACGGGTTACCGCTACGACCACCAGGATCGCCTGATCCGCGAAATGCTCGCGGACGGGCGCCAGACCCGCTACCACTACAACAACAACGGCACCCTGGCCATGAAGGTCGATCCTCGCGGCGTGGTCGAGGAATACACCTACGACGCCCTCGAGCGCCTGACCGACGTCGCGGTCTCCAACCTGCCGACGGGCGTCGGCCAAACGACGTTCAAGCACTGGCAGTACGACGGCCTGAGTCGGACGACGCGGGCCGAAGACAACGACACGATCTGCACCTACTCCTACGACTCGCTGAGCCGCGTGAAGCAGGAGGGCCAGTCCGTCGGCTTCAGCACCGTCCGCAACAGCAAGAACGACACGCTGACCTCGGCCGTCACGGGCTACGTCACGCGCTCCTACGACGGCGTTGGGAACCTGTTCCGGCTCTACTACCCCGCCGACCACACGGGCTCCACGCCCGGTAGCAACTACGTCAAGCGGGAATACGACGGGGTCGATCGCCTGAGCGCAGTGAAGCGGGTCGCAGGCGGGACGACGACGATCGCGGAGTTCGAGCACATTGGCATGGGCGGGAGGCGCAGCGAGCGCAACTACTTGCCGAGCTCGACCAACATGACCTGCACGGCCACCTTCGACGACGAGCGTCGTTTCCTGACGCTCGAGGCGAAGCAGGGCCTGAACACGATCACCAGCTTTGCCTACGGCTGGGGTCGAGCGGACAACCGCCGCTACGAGAGCGACCTCGTGGCGGGAACGGGCGACTTCTACACCTACGACTCGGCGTATCGGTTGACCAACGTCGAGCGTGGCGTGTCGTCCGCGACCCTGGCCGCACTCGGGAACAACAAGACGTCGGTCACGGCACCGCAGGGCGACTGGACCAAGGCGCTCAGCTACCACCTCGACAACTCGGGCAACCGGACAGAGACGTGGGAGGGCAACTCGATCACGCCCTACACGCTGGATATCGGGGCTCCGACCTACAACAGCCCACTGAACCAGTACACGATGCTGGGCGACAAGATCCGGTCGCACGACGACTCGGGCAACGTCACCAGCGACGACTCGGGCGCGACGCAGCGCTTCTTCGACTGCGACAACCGCTTGGTCCAGAGCGACGGGGCGACCCAGGACGCTGAGTATCGCTACGACGTCCAGGGACGCCGAGTCGCGAAGCTGCTTACGGGCTCGGTCACAGCCTCGATCCTCTACTTCTATGACGGCTGGCAATGCGTAGAGGAAACGGCCACGTCTGGCGCAACCACGAAGACCTACGTCTACGGGGAGGGCATTGACGAGGTCCTTCGGGCCACGATTCCCGAGCCCACGAGCGTCGATATCGACGGGGACATGACCACAGGCGAGGCCGCGGTCGACGTCTACTACCACCACAACTCGATCGGCTCGGTCATGG
>CALDQK010000206.1 GCA_937911525.1 uncultured bacterium | reverse complement strand
CCTGGCCTCCCTCAACCCGGACGGGTCCTGGCCGGCGGGCGCCGAGGTCGCGCTGCGAGTGCGCCTCGAGATCGAGGGCGCCTGGACCGAGTGGCTGACCCTGGGTCGCTACGGCCGCGGAGAGGGGCTGCCGCGCTCGGAGTCCTGTCCCCCTTCGCGCGGGGCCGAGGTCAAGGTCGACGTGATCGCGAGCGCCCGCCTCGCGACCCGGGCCGAGGTCCGGCTCGGGCTGCGCCGCAGCCCCCGCGGCGAGGCCCCCTGCCTGCGCCGCTTCGTGCTCGACCTCTGGCAGCGCCAGGCCGCGCCCCCCGAGCCGAGACGCGTCCGCCACCCCGCCTGGGGCCGGACGCTCGACGTCCCGCGCCGCAGCCAGGGCATGGCCGACCCCAAGATCGCCTCGCGCGCCTGCAGCCCGACCTCGCTCGGCATGGTCCTGGCCTTCCACGGGCGGCGCTGCACGACCGAGGAGGTGGCAGCGGGCGTCGAGGACCACGCCGCGGACATCCTCGGCAACTGGGCCTTCAACGTCTTCTACGCGGGCGAGCGCGGCTGCGCCGCCACGGCCCGCCACCTCTTCGGCTGGAGCGCGGTCGAGGACGAGATCGCGGCCGGGCGTCCGGTGGTGCTCAGCCACCGCTACCCCGTCGGCGGACTCGAGAACGGCGCGATCTCGGGGACGGTCGGGCACCTGATCGTGGTCGTCGGCTTCACGGTCGAGGGCGACGTGGTCGTCAACGACCCGGCCGGCAACCCGAGCAAGGGGCGCGCGGTGCGGCGCGTCTACCGCCGCGATCAGCTCTGGCGCAGCTGGCAGGAGCACGCCGAGGGGGTCGTCTACCTGGTCCGCCCGCGCGGACGCTGAGGTGCGCGCGTGGCAGCTGGGACAGGTGACGGCCGGCTACGAGCTGCTCGAGGTGCTCGGGCGCGGCGGGATGGGGGTCGTCTACAAGGCGCGTGAGGTCACGAGCGGCCAGCTGCGCGCGCTCAAGACGATCGAGCTGAACTCGGGAGCCCAGCAAGCCGAGGAGCGCTTCCGCCGCGAGGGCCAGGCGCAGGCCCGGGTCGACCGGCACCCCAACGTGGCGGCCGTCCACAGCGCCGGCGAGCTGGAGGGGCGGGGCTACCTCGTGATGGACCTGGTCACGGGCGGCGACCTCAAGGGGCGCCTGGCGCGGGAGGGCCCGCTCCCGCCCGAGGAGGCGCTGCGGGTCGCGATCGAGGTCGGACGGGGGCTCGCGCACGCCCACGCCCACGGGGTGCTCCACCGCGACCTCAAGCCCGCCAACGTCCTCTTCGACGAGGAGGGCCGCGCCAAGCTGGTCGACTTCGGCCTGGCCCGCCTGGAGGGCGAAGGGACGCTGACGAAGACCGGCCAGGTCCTGGGCACCCCGGCCTACATGCCCCCCGAGCAGATCGACGACGCCCACCGGGTCGGACCCGCCGCGGACGTCTACGGCCTGGGCGCGGTCCTCTACGCCGCGCTGACCGGCAAGGCGCCCTTCACGGGTGGGAGCGTGCCGGAGGTCCTGAACAAGGTCCTGCGCGCCGCGCCGCAGCCGCCGAGCGAGGCCTTCCCCGGGATCCCGCGCGCCTACGACGCCGTCGTGGCCCGCGCCCTGGCCAAGGAGCCGAGCGAGCGCTACGCGACGGTGGCCGACATGGTCGGGGCCCTGGAGGACCTGCGCGAGGGCGGCCCGACGACGCGCCGGCTGGGGGGCGTCGCGCTGGCCGCGCTGGCGGGCGTCCTCGCGCTCGGGGCCTGGCAGTTTGGGGCTGCTCCGCTTCAGCAGGGCCTGAGCGCGAGCCCCAGCCCCAGCCCCAGCCCCACCCGCCGCGCCCGCTCGAAGCGTCCCCTCCGCGCCGCGCCGGCCTGGCGCTTGAAACAGGACGAAGCGCTGCGAGCTCGCTTCAAGTGGGTCGAGCACACCGACAGCGGCTTCAAGATCACGATCGAAGGTGAGCTCTCTGCTCGAGCCCTGGCGGTCGACCCGACGGGCGCGCAGCTGAAGGCGGAGCTGGTCCTCGAGAGCTTGGCGGTCGCCACCATGGGCTTCCCGGCCAGGACCCTGGACGCGGAGGTCTTCGTGGACGGGCGCGGCCGCGGCTTCGACCTGCGCCTCCGCCCCGACGGGCGGGTCGCGGACCTCGCCGGGAGCGCCGCGATCGGGGCGCTGGTCGCCGAGAAGGTCCCCCTCCTGCAGATCCCGGGGCAGGAGGAGCTCGGGCGGCGCCTGGTCCGAGGCGCCTATCAGGAGCAGCGCCTGACGGACCTCCTCAGCGCCGCCTGGGGACTCTTTGCAGCGGAGAGTCACTGGCAACGGCCGGGGCGCCGCGACGGCAGCTACTGGTTGGCGCCGGGCCCGCGCTCGACGAAGGTCCTCCCGCACCTCGCGGTCCCGCACCACGAAGGCGCCGTCTACCGGCTCCCGAAGGGCTCGGCCTCCTTCGCTGGCGGTCGGGTCACGAAGGCGGCGCTGAGCCAGGTCGAGACCTTCGCGTCGCAGGACCGCCCGGACGTCGAGCAGCGCGTGGAGGTCGACTTCGAGATCACGCTCGCTCCCTGAGCAGAGCGAGCTCGAGGTCGCCGCGCTCAGCGGCGGTGCCGGCGGCGCCAGCGCCAGGGGTCCTCGAAGCCCGGAGGCCGGGCGCGGGCCTGGACCTCCTCGGCCAGCTCGGGGAAGCCGCCGTCGCCGAAGCGCTCGACCGTGGGGTAGGCCAGCCCTGCCTCGACCAGGAGGGCCGCCAGGGGCTCTCCGTCCACCAGCAGGTGGGCCAGCTCACGCTCGTAGGCGTCCCGCCGCCCGTGCGTGCACAGCCGGACCTCGCGCGCGCGCGCGAGCCGGTCGCGGGCGAAGTCCGCCGCCTGGCTGGCCCAGGGCTCCTGGTCCCCGTCGAACCAGGGGGCGCCCTTCTCGGGGGTGTCGGCGCCGAGCAGCCGCAGCTCGCGACCCTCGAGCAGGAAGGTGTCCCCGTCGACCACCTCGAGCGCGAGCGCCGAGACGACGCGCTCGACCGCAGGCGTCCTCGACGAGGCCTGCCCGGGCGGCGGCGGCTCGCGCAGGTAGCCGCCCCGCCAGGCGGCGATCGCGGTCCAGGAGAGGGCGGCGGCGAGCAGGAGGGCGGCTCGCGCCCGGTCGCGGTTGAGCTGGAGCATGCCGGGCCAAGTGCAAGGTGCGTGCCGGCTCCAGGTCTCGTCGCGTCGTCGGGGCGTGGGCAGATGTTGCCCGTTCGACCCGCGGGCGCGAGACGAAGCCGGTTCGGTAGTCTGCGGGAGTGCAGGGAGAGATCGGGGACTACGAGCTTCTCGAAGAGCTGGGCCGCGGCGGCATGGGCGTCGTCTACCGGGCCCGCCACCGGACCCTCGGGCGCGAGGTGGCGCTCAAGGTGCTGCTCGAGCTCGACCCCGAGCTCGTGGCCCGCTTCGTGCGCGAAGGCCAGAGCGCCGCCGCCCTGCAACACCCCAACCTGGTGCGCGTGTTCGAGTCGGGGGTCGCTGGCGGCCACCCCTACCTGGTGCTCGAGCTCGTCGAGGGGAGCGACCTCGCGCAGCGGCTGCGGACCGAGGGGGCGCTCGGGCTCGCCGAGGCGCTCCGGCTCGCGATCGAGGTCGGCGAGGGCCTGGCCCACGCCCACGCCCAGGGGATCGTGCACCGGGACCTCAAGCCCAGCAACGTGCTCCTCGACGGCGCCGGACGGGCGCGGCTGACCGACTTCGGGATCGCCAAGCAGCTCGGCGCCAAGGAGCGGCTGACTCAGACCGGCACGATCTTGGGCACCCCCGCCTACGCGCCCCCCGAGGTCCTCGACGGGCGCCCGGACGAGGTCGGCCCGCCCAGCGACGTCTACGGCCTCGGCGCGACCCTCTACGAACTGATCACGGGGCGTCCGCCCTTCGCAGGCGCCACCGCGTTCCAGCTGCTGGCCGCCGCCATGACCGAGGAGCCCCCCTCCCTGAGCGGCCACCCCGGCGTCTCGCCCGAGCTGGCCCTGCTCGTGGCCCGCTGCCTGAGCAAGGACCCAGCCCGGCGCCCCGCGGACGCGGCCGAGCTGGTCGCGGAGCTGCGCTCCCTGCCAGAGCGGGGATCGCGACGCCGGCTCGCTCCCCAGGCGCTCCTGGGAGCGGGGGCGCTCCTGCTGGGAGCGGGCGCGCTCCTGGCGACCGCCGTGGCTAGGTCGGCCCAGACCGGAGCAGAGGCGGTCGCGCGGAGCTCCCCCAGGGCGCTGCCCGGCCCCAGCCCGAGCGCGACGAGCTCCCCCACCCCGGCGCTCGCGCCCTTCCCCCCAGCGCGCGCTGGGGCGCCCGACCCCCGGCGGGCCTTCGAGGACTACGGCTGGCGGGTCAGCAACTGGGACGACGAGCAGGGCCTCACTCGCCGCGAGCTCCACGCCGCGACCTTCGACGGCGAGCGGGTGCTGGTCCACGGCGGCCGCAGGGGCGAGCACATGTTGTCGGACCTTTGGGGCTGGACCGGGCGCTGGCAGCTCGTGGCCCCGGGGCGCACTGGGCCCCGCCCGCGCTACGGCCACTCGGTGGTGTGGGACCCCAGCCGTCGCGCGCTGCTCCTGGTCGGAGGCAAGCCAGGCAGGCTGAGCCAGCGACACTGCGAGGATCAGTGGGAGTGGACGCCGACGGGCGGCTGGCGGCAGCTCGAAGTCGTCGGCGAGGCCCCGCGCGAGCGAGCCTTCCACACCGCGACCTATGACCCCGAGCACGAGCGAGTGCTGCTCTGGGGCGGGATCTCGACCGAGACTGGCGCAGCAGAGAGGCGGACCGACCTCTGGGCCTGGACGGAGCGAGGCTTCTGGAGGCGGCTCGCCAAGGGGGCGGAGCTCTCCCCCCGCCAGAGCGTCGCGCTGGCTTGCACCGGCAAGCGCCTGTGGCTCTTCGGCGGCCACCACGGCCAGCAGCACCTCGCGGACTGGTGGACGCTCGAGCTGGGTGACGAGCGCTGGCAAGAGGTCCGCCGGGACCGAGCGCCGACGCCCAGCGCGTGGGGCGCGCTCGTGCGAGTCGACGCCGAGCGGCTGCTCTACTACGACCAGCGCCAGGCCGACCTCTGGCTGTGGGCCGAGCGCGCCTGGTGGGAGCTGGCCCGCCCCAACCAGCGGCCTGGGCGCCGGGTCTACGCGACCTTCACCTGGGACAGCAAGCGCGAGGTCGGGGTCCTGATCGGCGGGCGCACCGTGCGCGGAGCGGGGCAGCCCGTCGCGCGGGTGTGGGAGTTCGCCCGGCTGCCCAAGCGCGACTAGACGCCATGAGGGCCGCCAAGGCGTCAGAGGGGTCGACCAGACTCCCTGACGAGCGCCCCTCATAGCGTCTAGAGCTCGAGCTCGTCCCCCTCCATGTCGGTCGGGGCGCCCAGGCTGCCCAGGGCCTCGCGCCAGGCCTCGGCGCCGAGGAGGTGGCCGGCGCCCTCGAGGGCCGCGCTCAGGTCGGCGCGCGCTCCCTCGGCGTCCCCCTGCGCCGCGCGGGCTCGACCGCGCCAGCCGGCCAGGACCGGCGAGTCCAGCTCGACCCGGGCCAGGTCCATGATCGCGCCGAGGTGCTCGCCCTGGAGCACGCGCAGCGCCCCGCGCCGGAAGCGGGCCAGGGCGTCGCCAGGCTCCTCCTCCAGCAGCGCGCTCAGGCTCTCCTCGCTGCCGAGGAGGTGGGTCCCGGCCGCGCAGGCCTCCTGGATCGCGGCGAAGGCCCCCGGCAGGTCGTCCAGCTCGACCCGCAGGCGGAGCAGCCGGCGCCAGCCGTCGTCGTCCCAGGGCTCACGGCGCAGGCGCTCGGCGAGCGCGTCCGCGGCGCCGGCTCGCTCACCCTTCGCCAGCAGGTGCAGGGTCCGCCGGCGCCAGTCCTCGACGTCGAGCGGACGCGGCGCGCCCTCCTCGTCGAGGAGCGCCAGGCGCGCGACCACGTCCTGGGTCTCGGGCGGGCCGCTCCAGCGGACCTCGCCGAAGGCCTCGATCCGGGCGGCGCCGCTCTTCAGCCAGCCCTCGAGCGCTTCGCGGGCCTCCGCCGCCTGGCCCAGGTCCCAGTGGGCCAGCGCGGCCACGTAGACCCCGGCCAGATCGGCCGGGCTCGGGCGGCGCTCGCAGCCCAGGTCCTCCAGAGCCTGGGCGGGCTGCCCCAGCGTCAGGCGGAGGCGGGCCCGCGCCACCCGGGCCTCCCCGCTCTGGGGGTCCGCCGCGAGGGCCTGGTCGAGGACCGCGAGGGCGGCCTCTCGCTCGGCCGGGGTCTGCGCCGCCTCGGCCGCGCGGGCCGCGCCCTTGCTCTGGGCGGCGTCGAGGTCCTCGAGCTCCTCCCCGCCGACGAGCATTTCGTGGAGCTCCTCCCACTCCTCGCCGTCGAGCACCCAGCCCAGGTCCTCGTCGTAGCTGGGCTGGTCGTCCTCGAGCAGGTCGGCGGCCTCCTCGAGGACCTCGCGCCACGCGTCGGCCAGCTCGGCGTGCACCCAGCCCTCGTGGTCGAAGCTCCGCACCGCCCCGCTCGCGGCGTCCACGTAGACGTAGTTCCCCGCCCCGTCGTGGGCGACCGGGATCCAGCCCGTCCGCCAGTCCTCGCCCCCGACCTGGCGCTGGGTCTCCCAGCTGGCTCGGATCCCCTCGCAAGAGAGCAGGTCGTGGCTGAGGAACCCGACCGAGCCCCGCTCGCCGTCGTGGCGGGCCAGCGAGGCCCTCAGGTCCCCTGGCAGGGGGTAACCCAAGGTTCGCTCCAGCTGGCTCAGCGCCGCTTCGCTCGCTCCAGGAGCCAGTCCATCGTGCAGCTCGGGAGCGTGCTCCCGCAGATAGGCCTCGAGTCGCTCCCACACCTCATTCATAAGGCCGGATTCTAAAAGCGCTCGTGACTATGGGGGAGCGGTGCTCCCCCAAACCCCCTATCTCTGGGCTCGGGAGGTTCGGCCGCGTCTTGCGCTGCGGCCCTCCGAGCCACGATTCGAAGAGCGCCCTCACTCCCCACCCCCTCCCCAAGCCATAAACGCTTTAACCACGGTGAGCCGGTGCGCTAAACCCTTGCCTGGCTTGTCGGAGGCGCGCGCTAAGTTCCGGTTCTCCACGCACTTTCTGCGCGGAGAGCGGTCAGCGTTCCGCCTCATCTCGCCTTCCTGAAGGCCTTTTTCCAGAAGCGCGAAGGATGCCCCAAAGATTCCTTCCAATCCTGCCGATGAGCCCACTGAGACCGGGGGGCTCGGCGTGAAGCAGACGAGCGACGAGCCCCCTCACGAGAGTGGGGAACACATGGCAGACGTCGCGGTTGAAGCTTCGCTGGATCTCGCGGAGCTGGCTCGACTCGGGCGGCCCTTGGCCGTTCGGGCTCAGGCTTTGGTTCTGGACAACTTCAAGAGCTTCCCGCGCAAGACGAGGATTCCGCTGCGCGACGGGTTCACGACGGTCTCGGGCCCTAACGGCTCCGGCAAGTCGAACCTGATCGACGCCCTCCAGTTCGTGCTCGCCGTCTCGACCAGCAAGGGCATGCGCGCCGACCGCCTGACCGACCTGATCAGCGAGCTGGGCAACAAGCCGCGCTGCTCGGTGGCCCTCGAAATGGTGGCCACCTTCGACGAGGGCGGAAACCTGGTCGAGCGCGCCGTCGAGCTGTCCCGCGCCGTCCGCCGCCGCAAGAGCGGCGCCCAGGTCCGCTACACCCTCAACGGCAACCAGATCCGCCTCTGCGACCTGCACGACGTGCTGCGCCACCTGGGCCTGCCCACCAGCGGGCAGAACTTCGTGCTCCAGAACGACGTGATCCGCCTGACCAGCATGGGCCCCGTGCCCCGCCGGCAGGTCCTCGACGAGCTGGCCGGCGCCAAGGAGTTCGATCACCAGATCGCCCTGGCCCACAAGGAGCTCGAGGACGCCGATCGCCTCGGCGAGGACACCTCGCTCCTGCTCGAGGAGCTGACCAAGCGGATCGGCCAGCTCAAGGCCGAGCGAGACCAGGCCCTCAAGCACCAGGAGCTCTCCGAGCGCAAGCACAGCCTCGAAGAGGACCTGGTGGTGCTCGAGGTGACCGAGGCCGAGGTCGCGGCCCTGCGCGGCGAGCAGGAGATCGAGCTGGCGAGCAAGGCCCGCCAGGCGGCCGAGAAGCTGGCCGACAAGACCGAGACGATCGCGGCCAGCGCCAAGGCCGCCCTCGACGAGCTCGAGTCCGAGCTGAGCCAGAAGGGCGAGGGCGAGCGCGTCGCCGCCTTCCGCGCGGTCGAGGCCCTCAAGGCCAAGGCGGCCAGCCTGGCCGAGCGCGCCGGGGAGCTGAGCCAGCGCGCCAGCCAGCTCGAGCGGGCCCACCCCGGCCTGGTCGACGCCCTGGCGGCGGCCGAGAAGGCGCACCAGCGCGCCCAGACCCTCGCGGGCGACGTCAGCAAGCAGCTGAGCGAGAAGCTCGCGACCCTCGAGACGCTCAACAAGCGCTACGAGGCGGCCAGCGCCAGCCTGACCAAGGAGCACAAGGACCGCTTCGAGAAGGCCGACCAGCTGCGCGCCCTGCGCAAGCAGACCGAGCTGCTCCGCGCCGAGGAGGCCGAGCTGGTGGTCAAGGACCGCGAGCTCGCCGAGCGCCTCAGCCGCGGCGAGGAGCGCCGCGCCATGCTGGCGGCCTCGGTCCAGGAGGAGGGCGGCCGCCAGGAGGGGCTCAAGCAGGAGGCCGTCACCGCCAGCGAGACCTTCCGCACCCGC